>JBHPGK010000347.1:0-2003 GCA_042570605.1 Candidatus Zhuqueibacterota bacterium | reverse complement strand
TCCTGTTACACCCTCAGGGAAACCCGGATAATTTTCGATCCTGCCGGCATTCCTGAGCAGCCCGCCGATTTCGTTCTTCTCAAAAACCACCGGTTCTATATTATACCTGCGTAATTGTATGGCGGCGGCTATCCCGGCAGGTCCGGCGCCTATTATAATGACGTCTTTATGTTCCATATTTTTCGTTTATAAATATTTAAGTAATTCCTCAGTCAGAACCGGTACAGCAAATCCATGAGACAGGTTTAAAAACGAAGCCCTGTGAAATTCTTCATTATAAGTTGCTGTCCCGTCAACGGGGAAAAACACCTGAAACCCCTGCACAAAGGCAGATCTTGCAGTTGTTTCACAGCATAAATGGGTCATTACACCGGTAATTACAAGCTGTTTTACGCCATTGATCTTCAGGATATTATCCAACCTTGTTTTGTAAAAAGCGTCATACTGTGATTTATTGATCACTACCGTTCCTTTAAGGTCTAATTCAGGAATTATTGTGCTTAGTTCATCCTCTTCTCTTATTATGTCTTCCCACCATTCCGCCATCACTCCGGCATTTTCATCTGAATTAATATGCCGTGTTATTATCACAGGCAGATCCCTGTTTAAATAAGCATCGGCAAGTCTCTTTATAGCAGTTACTATAGCAGACGCACCGGGAATGAAAGCATGTGATTTTTCCTGCAGAAAATATTTCTGCATATCAAGGATCAAAAGAGCTGAATTCTCAGGAAAATATTTAATTCTATTTTTTTTAATATTCAGAGAATCAATGATCTCTTTCGATTTCGTTTCTATATTATCCGGTGTAAAATATCTGGTTTTCATGTTTTTAATGGGATTTTGTCTGTTTTGTCTCCATTGTTTTTTAAGATTAAACATAATAATATAACGTGTCATTCCCGCGAAAGCGGGAATCCATTTCTAAAAAAACCTGAACACACTGCTTTTTATCTTTGTACCTTAGTCCGTAATGGATGTCTTTGCCATGGTTTTTTAAGACATGCCATGGCATGTCTCTACAAAAATGATTCTCTGTGTTCTCCGGATTCCCTCTGTGCCCTCTGTGTTAATCTTTCCCTCTCACCCTTTTCTTTTACAGCTTTTCTCATCCGATAACACAACTTCGTAGTCGTACTCCCCGGTATAGCTTTTAAGCAGTTTACCGTTTTTATTAATCCAGCGTAAGGTTATTCCTTCGGAAAAATGTTCTTCTATAACGAATGCATTTAGCTTTTTTCTTAGAATTTCTACTAATTCCTTTTTCCGGGAAACATACTTGATTTTACCGAATTTCAGTACTTGCGGATTGAAATCGGTTACGAAAATTGTTACATCCGGTTTAAAATTTTGTGCCGTTTCCCTGAAAGTTAATTTCATCGGTTTATAATCATCCGGTATAGGGATTTGAATCGAATAATTTTCTCCGCCTGTCTGCTTAATGACGTTAAATACATTTCCCTCCTTTTTCCCGTAGGAATGCTCGTTCACAACACCGGCTTCAGTGACTTTATATACAAATTCATTTAATCTAAAATTCGTATCCAGATTAACGCCGTAATAAATTTCCCTGTCCGCATCTGCTGTTTTGAGCCTGGTTGTTTCCTCCATTACTATCACACCGCCCTCATGTTTAGTAACAACATGCACATACCCGATCTTATCCGGTCCCCTTTTAATTAAATACCAGTCCTCTTCCGGCTGGGGTAAAATTAATAACATAAGTAAACTGAAAAAATACAGCATTTTGTTTATACCTCATAATTTTCACACAGGAAATAATATAATAACATATTTGTAAATTTCATAACTTAAGATCATTAGTGTCCGGTAAAAATTATATGTTTTGAACTTAATTTAGTTCCATATAATAAGTTAAAGAATCTAAAATAACAATAAATTGTCTACCAGAGGTAGATCCGCCTCGAGCAGAAATAATGAGATTCTTCACTTCACTTCGTTACGTTCAGAATGACGTTCACGATTCGGGCTAAATCGTCATT
>JBHPGK010000346.1:0-2004 GCA_042570605.1 Candidatus Zhuqueibacterota bacterium | reverse complement strand
TTCATTAAAGATCTCCGGGTGAATATATTTTCCCAGTTTTTTAATGCTTTCGATTATATTTGTTCCCGGTATAGTGATCGTATGATCATTTAAGTAAATGACCTTCCCCTCTCTTACAGCCGCAATATTATTAAGCCTTTCCCATGATTTGCTGTTTGTAATTATCTGCTCTTCAGGTAAATTTACTCCGAGCGATGTATCAAATATTATCTGAGGGTCCAAGTCTATTAAATCTTCAAGTGATATCTTTGGATACCTTATTGTTCTTTCCTTAATGATGTTCGTGCCGCCGCATATCCTGATTATTTCGTTTAAAAATGTATTTTTTCCTGCGGCATAAATGTTCTTCAAACCCGTTATGTCTTTGGAAACAACAAAAAGAACACGAATTCTTTCTGCATTTTCTGTAAGTTTTGAATAATAAAATATTTTGTTTTTAAATTCGGCAACCATGTTTTCCGAAAGTTTCTCCTTTTCCAGCTTTTCACCGATTATTTTTATAGACTCAAGGACTTCGTCTATCGTTTCATTCTTTACGTTCAGGATCTCGATATTCAGATTGGACAGACGAGCCAGAAGGTTCTTGAAATCGGGACATATTATCAGATCAGGTTTCAGTGATATGATCATTTCAAGGTTTGGATTTAAAGTGCCTCCAACCCGGTCAATTGTATGGTCGTGTACCCGGCAAAAATCTGTGACGCCGACGATTTTACTTTCAGCTCCAAGGTCATATAATATTCCTGTTATGTTAGGTGATAAGGAAATAATCCTTTTATATTCCTGCGCTGGAAGTAGATTCCATGAACAGATAAGAATAAGTATCAGGATCATATGTTTTAATGTTTTCATTACCGTATATCCGCCATTTTCATATTATTAAGTGTTTTAATGTCGTGTAGAGAGAAAGTTTTTTTTTACTTCCGATTTACACAATATTTGATATTTTAATTGTGAGATTGCTTCGTCGCTTCGCTCCTCGCAATGACAGCTTTTAACTTGTTCATTTTCATTAAGTTACGGAATATTTCATCCGTTTTTTTTGATGTGTTCCTGTTAAAATTCTCATTTATGGTCTTTACCTTTCTTCAAAGACAATTTCACCGGGTGAGATCCCCACATAGAAACTTTTCCTGAACGTGCCGCCCGATGAATAAATGCTTACCTCGCCGGCAGATAGAAAATCTTTTGCATCGGCAACCCAGATGTCCCCGTTTGACTGCCTGACCTTAACGCAGTAATAATTCCCTTCAATAAAATTTTCATTGATTATTCTGAACGGCTCAGTATCGAATTCCATTATTCCTGTCTCGGTTGAAACGTAACCCCTTCCGTTTGAGCTTATATCGAATTTGCCGGGGTGCCCGCCTACGAGAAAGCTGTCTACTATTGAATCATCCAACGGAGAAATTTTGAATATTTTACCATAGGTATCATCATCGGGATTTGCAAAATCATTATATGCACCTGCACAAATTACAAATAAATTTCCTGATGGTCCCTCAGCGAAAAATCGGGGATTCTCGCTTACGGCGATTTCCTTCAATACTGTGCGGGTTTCCGCATCGATGACAGTAACTGTATTCCCGCTGCCGAAACCGGAATTGGCAGCATATATTTTACCGCCGGACTGTATTATCCCTTCAGGGAACATGCTTACAGAAATATTTTCCGGCACAAGGCTATTGTTTGACATATTAAATACCGATACTGAAGAATTATACAGAGACGTAATAAACAGCATATCTGCATATTTTGCCATGAATGCCGGGGCAAACCCGGCGCCGAGATCCACAGAGGTAATTGAAACTGCATTATCCCTCCCTATGATCTCCATTAAATTTGAACCGTTCATAACGATATATATTTTGTCATCATTTATCACCATATGATTTGGTGTATCGCCAAGGTCTCTCCCGTTTGCAGTTTTAAAAATGTTATTATAGGCTGTCTCCTCATTAAAATCATAATATGACAGACTGCCGTTTGCACTTCCCCATGAAC
>JBHPGK010000345.1:0-2006 GCA_042570605.1 Candidatus Zhuqueibacterota bacterium | reverse complement strand
ATTTAGTTGTCTTTGTAAATAATTTCGGGAAACTTTTTATGCTTTTCTTTCTGATATTTTAAATTCACGAAAAGAAGGGCTGCTCCAACTGCAAATAAACATTTAACGACTACCTGAATAAAAATCACAGACAGCGATATCAGGTTTTCAATAATTAAAAATTCAGTTCCAAGCCCTTCAATTTTTATTACGGATGATAAAAGATTCAATAAAAACAAAACAATAAAACTTAAGACAAAATAGACAAGTATCTCAGGAATATGTCCTGCCCAGAATTTCAGGCTTTTTTCCATGGAGGCAAACACCCGGTCACCTTCATCCATAATTATAAAAGGTGTAAAAATAAGCATCCATATGAATCCTGAATACAAAAAATTAAAAAGAAATACACCTGTTTCATTTATTTTCGCAGGATAAAGAACCTCTCCCTGGAATAAAGAATAAAAAATAGACAGGCAGAATATGAGAAAGAAAAGCATAAAAAGTTTCCCGAAATTATTTACAAAGACAACTAAATAGTCTTCCGCCGTGGTTTTATTGGTGAAAAAGAATGCTTTTGCCGCAACAAAAAGAATAACCGAAAAGACAACACCGGATATCAGAATAAGATAGCTTGACGGCAGAATATAGATCAGCCAGTACTTCAGGTTGAAACCTGCTTCACCCAGCAGGTACTCATAATAAAACGGTGACAGATAATATATAATTGCAAAAAGTGAGATTGAAAATGTCGGGTAAAAAACTCTAAAAATCTGGTCTGATCCTGAACTCTTTTGACCAACTCTTTCGAGCCTGCCCTTAACAGAGAAAAAATAGATACTCAGCATTAATGCAATGGAGATAAAATTAAACCTCAATGCAGGCAGAGGATTTGCTGTTATAATTTCATTAAATGATGAATACCAGTTATTAACATTGCGGACAATCTCCCATTTCAAATTAAGAGTGATCTTGTAAAAATCTTCAACTCCCTGCCTGTAATTTGACTCGACAAACGCATTTATAAGATTATCATATAATTTTGCCGGAAGAGCAACAAAAATTGAAACAAAAAATATCCATTTGTGCTTCCGCAGAATCTTGAAAGCATCTGAAAAAAGACTAAGATAGCCTTTAAACCGTGAGAATCTCCTGTTTTTTACTCTCATCATCATCCATTTCACAACAAGCCCTGCAGCAATTACTGCAACGAAGCGCATAAGGATCTCAGTAGTCATCAATAACTTTCCTCATCGGAAGGAAATTTTGAGGATTTAATATCGGAAATAAATTTTCTGAAAGTATCTGCAAAGATCTCGGAACCGTTTAAATATTTTCTTAAAAATTTTGGTTTAAATTTTTCAGTAAGTCCCAGCAGATCATGGCTGACAAGCACCTGTCCATCTGTAAATCTTCCGGCACCGATACCGATCGTAGCACAGCTTACAGATTCGGTTATTTCTTTACCCAGAGAAGCCGGTATCTTTTCAAGAACCATTCCGAAAACTCCAGCTTCATCTAAAAGTTTTGCATCTTTTTTCATTTTTTCAGCGGCTTTTTCTGTCATACCCTGTATAGGATATCCGCCAAACTTATGAACAGACTGCGGAGTAAGTCCCAGATGCCCCATAACAGGGAAACCAAATCCTGTCAATCTTTTAACAATATCAACAACTTCTTCCCCACCTTCCAGTTTGACCCCTTCTGCCCCGGCTTTTAAAAATTTGCCTGCATTTTTTACAGCGTTATCCATCCCTGCCTGGTATGACAGAAAAGGCATATCGCCCACGATCATTGCATATCTGGTAGCTCTTTTTACCCACTCTATATGCATAATCATCTGTTCCATTGAGACATAGACCGTAGTTTCAAATCCTGCCATAACCATACCTGCAGAATCACCAACAAGCATTATATCCACACCGGCTTCGTCGATCAAACCTGCCATCGTAAAATCGTAAGCTGTCAGCATAGCGATCTTTTCACCTTTTTCCTACTGAAGCACTTGTTGAAATATTTGGCAGGAT
>JBHPGK010000344.1:0-2019 GCA_042570605.1 Candidatus Zhuqueibacterota bacterium | reverse complement strand
GGGGGAGAGCGCAAATAGAGAATTGTTAGCGGAACAAAAAGAGTTTTAAACGGTAATAATAAAATGATATGCTTATCCGCTGACAATTAAAATTTCCAGATTATTTAGGTAATCTGGATTTTTTTTATTATGAGAAAAATTATACTTATATTATTGTTTTTACTGGCACTTATCGCCTGCGAGAAATATTCCGGTGAACCTGAAGAAGAACCGTATATCGAATGGTTCAGTTTCCCGGATACGATTTATACGCTGTCGGACTATGATATCCTGATAGAAGTAAAAGTTATAAACCATGAGCTGATGGCGTCAAATTCTCAAGGTGATATCGAATTTACACCTGAAATTGAAGGATTTACAGGTAAAACTCTTTTCGACGGACATATTCCTGAAGAAGATATCATTCCGGGTGACGGTATATTTTCCGGTATCCTGAGCTCAAAGGATTTTGAAAACGTCAGCGGTGAGTTAACAGCAGTTGTAAGAATATTAGAAGGACCGGTGATCCGGGAATTACAAAAACCACAAACATCACCCAAGCCGTCACGGCTCATTACCGAAAAATCCTTTTTTGTAATTAATGAAAACAGAAATACGCCGCCGGAGATTTTCAATTTAAGCCATCCGGATACCGTGTCGGTGGATTCATTTCAAAATGATATATTAACAGTTACAGTTACGGATGAAGACGGTATTTCCGATTTAACGGGAGTATTCGTAAATGTATATTACCCGGGTTCTGCAGCCCCTGATCTTACACTGGAACTGACCGAATCCGATATTGATATGGGACCGCTTCCCGTATTTGTGCTTGACCTGAATCCTGCAGATGTTGCAAAATTAGGACGGGGAAAATACACTCTCCTTGTTTATGCTGTCGATTCAAAAGGACAGAGAAGCAATGAGCTTTACGGTGAGATTGAGTATGTCTCATCTGCGGAAAATCTGCCGCCGCAGATAATCAGTGTCAACGCACCGGACAGCGTAGTTGCAACAGGGGGATTTCTGCTGCTGTCCGCGGAAGTACACGACCCGGACGGACTGGCAGATATCGACAAAGTCTTATTCAATTCATTTAAACCGGACGGATCATCTGCTCTGAGTAATCCGTTCTATCTGTATGATGACGGAAGCGAAGTACTGCGAAACGGCGTGACATCAGGAGACTCGATAAAAAATGACGGTATTTATACAATAAAAATATTGCTGCCTGTAAATGCCGATAAGGGAACATATCATTTCATCTTTGAGGCAATAGATAAACAGGGAAACAGGAGCAATCAGATTGACCATGCGTTGAAGATCAATTAAGAATGAAGAGTTAAGAATTAAGAATAAAGAGAAAAATCACCTCTCGCAAAGGACGCGAAGGAAGCAAAGGACGCAAAGAAGAATTGTAGGGACAGAACATTGTTCTGTCCGTTATAAGAAAAAAACACAGAAGAACTGAGACAATCAGAATACAAAATACAAAATGAAAGGAATAAGGAAATATTGAACTGCACTGTTACAAATCTAAAACATTATGCAAAAGGTGTTTAAAAACTTATGGAGTACGAAAATGAAAACTAAATGTATGCTTGTAATGATGTTTATCATTCTTATTCCTCAAATCCTGTCTGCACAAGTATTGCGGAACTACGGCGTAAAGGCTGAGTTCACGTCATCCGGAATTTACAATGAAGTTCTGAACGAGGGTTTTTCAAGGCGTCCGGGATTCGGTTTTGCGGTTTTTGCGGAAGTGTTCAATAACCCGGTGTTCTCAGTGCTTTTTCAAGCTGAATACGCCCAGAGGGGTTTCCTGGAGGAGCAGGCTGAGACAAATGAATCAGGTGATTTTATACAAACTGTGAAAGCAAATACAAGGCTGGATTACCTGTCATTTCCAATATTGGCAAAGCTCAGATACACCAAAGGACGTTATACTCCTTATGTGATTTTTGGACCGAGGCTGGATTTTCTACTCAATAAAAGAAACGGTAAGTTCCGGTTCACAGTTGGTTCATTTGAAAGCGAAAC
>JBHPGK010000343.1:0-2035 GCA_042570605.1 Candidatus Zhuqueibacterota bacterium | reverse complement strand
TTCTTATATTATAAAAATCAAATCAGGTTGATCAATGGATGAATCAAAAAGATATATAATCAGAAAAACCGAAGATGAAATGGAATCTTACCTTACCGTCGATTATATGACAGAGGGTGACGAACCTTCTTTAGATGAAGCGTTGAAGGCTTTAAAAGATGGAAAGATTGTATATGGAATTGACGAAGATACGTTGCATCAAATTTTTGAAAAAAAGTTATATAACCAGGAATTTAAAATAGCGAAGGGTACTCCAAAAATTGATGGAATAGATGCAAAAATTGAATTTCATTTTGACCCGGATAAAAAGATTGCCCCAGATGAAGATGAAAAAGGAAATGTAGATTATAAGAATGTGAATATTATTAAAAATGTGAAGAAAGGTGATAAATTAGCTGAGATCATACCTCCTGTTGAAGGAAAAGATGGGATGACCGTTACAGGGAGAAAGCTCATCGCTTATCAGGGTAAGTTAACGAGACTGCCTTCCGGCTCTAATACAATGCCGGATCCTGAAAATTCTGAGTTACTTATTGCTAATACGTCCGGTAATGTTTTTTTATCAAAAGGTCTTGTTTATGTTGAATCTGTCTATGAAGTTAAGGGCGATGTTAATTATTCAACCGGTAATATTGAATTTGTAGGTTCTGTAGTTATAAAGGGAGATGTTAAAAGCGGTTTTTCAGTTAAAGCAGATGGTGATGTTGAAATTTGGGGAGTCGTAGAAGATACTACAGTAGAATCCAAAGGGAATGTTTTATTGAAAAACGGCATTACAGGAAGAGGGCAGGGTAAAATAATTTCGGAAAGAAATGTATATTTGAAATTCTGCGAAAACCAGAATATTATTGCTAAAAATGATGTGATTGTCGGTGAAGAGTTAATGCACAGTAATGTTCAATGTGAAGGAAAGGTAATTGTTAGTGGAAAAAAAGGATTAATAATTGGTGGAAAAACTGTTGCGACTTTAGGATTAGAAGCGAAAACCATCGGGAATTACCAACATGCAAAAACAGAAATAATTGTTGGAATCAAAGAAGAATTAAGACAAAGAATTGCTTCTATTGAAGAAAATCTCAAAAAGAATGATCTAAATGCAGATAATGTAAAAAAGGCAATATATAACCTTGTGAAAGTAAAAATTGATATAGGCGAACTTCCACCTGATAAGAAAGCTCTTTTAGAAAAACTTCAAAATCTTCAAAAGATACTCCCTCAACAAAAAGAGAACCTTGAAAAAGAAAAAGAAAAAATAATGCTGGAATTTGCAAAATTTGCAGATTCAAAAATTCGTGTTTACAATGAATTATATCCTGGTGTGAGAGTATCAATTCAAAATTGCAATAAAAATATTAACGAAGATTATAAAAATGTGACTATTACATTAAAAGATGGTGAAATAAAGATCGATTGATAATTTGAAAGGTATCCGGAAAAAAAGATGATCAGATCAAAAAACTCCTTGATAAAGTCGAAGAAATCTAAGCACTTTTTGTAATTGGTCAGAGAATAATAGTACCTTTCATGGAAGAACTGTTTATGTTTGTCAGGGAAACTGCTCCAATGATCTCAGATATGAGCGACTCAATTAAAGAAAGCCAAAAAAAATGCCTAAAGCGACCCAACAACTGGATAAAGTGACCAAAGAGACAGAACTCGCTACAACCGAAATGCCGGATAAAATTGAACGGATACTGAACAAAATCAACGACACAAACACAGGTTTAAATGAAAGAAAGTCAGTATTAAAAAAGTGGAAGAATATAAAAGTTTTAATTAAAGGGAAGTTTGCCGGTATCCCTGATTTTGAGAACAAAGAAAAAGTTTTAAGTGGGATTCAGGAAATTATTGAACAGAATATTGACATCAGAAAAGAAACTAAATCCCTTAAAGATGTTGAGAATACTTTTAATAAAATCCAGAATGATGTATTTGGCATAATGAATTCACTCCAATTTCAGGATATTACGTCTCAGCAAATAAGGGCGGCAAACTTCCCTTTAATTAAAACTTTTATATTCTTCCACTTTTTTAA
>JBHPGK010000342.1:0-2047 GCA_042570605.1 Candidatus Zhuqueibacterota bacterium | reverse complement strand
TGATCTTAAAAACGGTGGGTCTTTGTATGTCAAGAATGTGACCGGAGATATAAAGTGACGTAAAACCTGCTTTTCATAAAACCTCCTGAATTACCTAAACATAAAATTTGAACAATAAAGAATATTTAACATTTACCTTTTTCTAACATCTACATCGCCATGAGATGTGGATATATTGATCCTTGCACCGCCCCCGTTTAATTTACCCCTGAATGTCCGGGGACTGTTTCTGTCATGGTCATCATAGTATCTCCTGCTGCTTCTGCTTCTGTCCCTTCTGGTGTATCTATCCAGATCATCATCAAAAATATCAAAATCAGAATCCAGGTCTCTCGGGCGCACCCTGACCGTGAAGTCAGCTTTTGAATTCCCCGGTATCATAAGATCAACTCCGCCGTTTGTAGTCCTGAATTCATATCTGCCTCCTGGATTCAAATTATCTATTTCCACTTCAATACCGCCGTTTGTTGAACCTGCATCAATACGATCTGCATTGACATTCCTGATAAAAATTGAACCGTTTGTTGTGTGCGCATCAACATTTCCAGAATTCTCAACTTTGATCCTGCCGTTCGTTGACCTCGCTTCAGCTTCTCCGCCAATACCGAGCATTTCAACGGCACCATTTGTAGAATGACCTAAAGCATTACCTTTTATTTCCCTCATTTCTACCGAACCATTTGTAGTTCCTGCTTCAACCCCGGCATCAATATTCGTTACATCTACACTACCGTTTGTACTTTTTGCCTCGATCTCAGTGATTCTGGGAACTTTGATATCAAAATTAACTGAGCCGTTTTGATTCCTTCCCATCCAGCCTCTTCTTCTGTCCGGGTAATCAACTTCAACTGATATACTTTTTCCCCTTCTATCAATAATAATTTCAATATCGTCCCTTCTGCCTCTCCTTGTAATATCAATCTCAATTTTATTGCTGTTCCAGCTTGTCACCCTGACATCGCCGTTAATATTTTTTACATAAAGGTCTCCTCCTGAGGGCATGTCGTAAGTTTTCGTAACCCGCATCTGGTCCATTACAATAACTTCATTATCCTGAGAAAATGCGGTAAAAGGAAGACATAAGGATAGTACAAAAACAATTATTAGGAAAACACTTATTCTGTTTCTCATAAACTCCTCCAATTCAAATATATTCTAACTAAACATAGCATATTCTCGAAAAAACAAGAACTATCTTTTTCTAATATCTAAATCTCCTGAAGAAGTCGACAGGTCTATTCTGGCACCTCCGCCATTCAATACTCCATGATAGGTTCTGCGGCTGTTTCGGTTATAATACCTTGATCTTCTGTTTCTGTATCTGTCATCTTCATCTTCAAAAATATCAAAATCCGAGCTAAAGTTTCTCGGCTTAGCTCTGGCTGTGATATCCGCTTTGGTATTTGCAGGAATCACAAGCATCACATCACCGGTTGAACTTGAAAAATCATATCTGCCTCTTTCATTAACATTTTCAAGTTCAATTTCAATGTCACCGGTACTTACACTTGCATCAACATCACTTCCATTAGTGTTTAAAATATCGATCCTCCCTGTAGCGCAATGTGCTTTTACATCTCCGGTATTTTTTATACTTATACGTCCGGTTGCGGAATGACCGTCAACTTCACCGTCAATATCATACAGTTTAACGGCGCCTGTTGCAGTATGTCCGTAAACATTTCCCTTGATTTCACGTATTTCCACATCGCCGGTTGCAGTATTCGCTTCAATCCTGGAGTTGATTTTTGAAACAATAATATCACCGGTGGCATTTTTTAACTCAAGTTCCGTTTCTACCGGTACACTGATATTAAAATGTACAGAACCGCTGTTGTTCCTGCCAGACCAGTTATCTCTATAATCCCTGTCGGGATAATCAACTTCTATATCAATTCTATTTCCCCTTCTATCGATATACACCTCGATATCATCCCGTCGCCCTTTCCTGACCATATCAATTTCAATTTTATCTTTATTCCATCCCGTGATCTTTATATCTCCGGTCACATTCTTGACATACAAAGACCCACCGTTTTTAAGATCA
>JBHPGK010000341.1:0-2078 GCA_042570605.1 Candidatus Zhuqueibacterota bacterium | reverse complement strand
CTGATAATATTAATAATAGAATTACATTTCGAATTTTTGTTTTAAAGATAATTCAGGATGGTATAGTAAATGGCTGAGAAGGAAGAAAATCTCGATTTTAAAGAACTGAACAAGGCTTTTGATATATTCAACCAGGTCTCCAGCAATCTTGTTGAAGCCTACAGCAACCTTGAGAACAAGGTTTCTCAGTTAGATATGGAGCTTGAAAAAAAGAACAGGAAACTCTCCGATACCCTGCTTGAGATCGATTCGATAAAAAATCACCTTAACAATATCCTGGAAAGCATGAACACCGGGGTGATCGTTGTCAACATTCAGGGGAGAATCACAATTTTTAATAGTGCTGCTCAGGAACTTACAGGATATGACGGGAAAGAAGTCCTGAGAAAAACGTATAAACATTTCTTTATACGTAAAGAGAGTGGAAAAAGCAAGACTCCGCTGGATGCTCTACAGGATAAAAAAATATACAGGAATGTTGAAAAAAATATTATGCTTAAAAGCGGAGATATGATACCGGTCCAGAGCAATATTGCCCCGGTTGTGGATAAGGAAGGCAGTATTATCGGGGCTGTAGAAACTTTTATTGATCTTCGTGCGGTAAATAAACTTAAAGAGGAAGTGGAAAAGTCTAAAACCCTGGCGGCACTCGGCGAAATGTCGGCAAATGTTGCTCATGAGATCAGGAATCCGCTTGCAGGAATCGGAGGATATGCAGCACTGCTTGAAAGGGACCTTGAAGATAAAGACCCGCGACGGCAGCTGGTGAAGAAGATAATTGAAGGAGTATCAAGCCTGAATAAAATAGCTACAAATCTGCTTTTTTATACCAGGCCGATGAGACCATCACTGCGTATTGAAAATATCAGCTATATTCTGGAAGAAGTATTAAACTGGGTTCAGATGGAGGTTGAACAGGAAAAAAGAGAAATTCAAATAGTTCGAGATTTTTCCAGGACGGATTATTTAGCCTGTATTGACCCTGAAATTTTTATGCAGGTGTTTTTGAATATTTTTAAGAATGCTGTTCAATCCATTGATAGCAGCGGAAAGGTTGAAGTAAAAGTAAAGGACATCAAAGAAACAAACAGAATAGCTATAGAGATATCCGATACGGGTATCGGTATGGATGAAGAAATAAAGGGCAAGATATTTAATCCGTTTTTTACAACACGGTCGGATGGTACAGGACTTGGAATGGCAATTGTAAAAAAGATCATTGACAGTCACGGCGGTGAAATAACGCTTGAAAGTGAAGTAGGGAAGGGAACCAGGTTTTTAATAAAAATTCCCAAAACAAGTGAGGCTTAAATGAAAGCAAGGAAAATTCTTGTTGTTGATGATGACTCCACCATGCGCGGTTATCTTGGGGAGGTTTTAAGGAGGCAGGAGTATGACGTGGATATGGCAGAAGACGGGAAAAAAGCTTTAATAAAGATCCAGAATAACGATTATGATCTTGTAATAACAGATATCAGAATGCCTGTTATTACCGGTATGGACGTTTTGAAAAAAGTAAAAGAAGTGAAACCGAATTGCGAAGTGATTATGATCACTGCATTTGGGAGTATCGCAAATGCTGTTGAAGCGATTAAACTTGGTGCCCATGATTACCTGGAAAAGACTCATACCGGAGGCGGGGTATCTCCGGATGAAATTGAACTTAAGGTAAAAAAAGTACTTGAAGTAAAAGATCTGAAAGATGAAAATATCAGGCTCAAAAATATAGTTGATGACAGGTTCGGATTTGATAATATAATCGGAAAAAGTGAGCCGATGCAGAAAATGTTCGATATGCTTAAAGATGTGTCGGAAAGTTCTGCAACAGTATTTATTCAGGGTCCCAGCGGGACAGGTAAAGAACTGATTGCAAAAGCGATCCATTATAATTCTCCCAGAAGCACCAGGTCTTTTATAAAAACGAATTGCGCTGCACTTCCGGAAGGATTAATGGAAAGTGAACTTTTCGGTCATGAAAAAGGTGCATTCACCGGTGCAATAAAAACAAGAATGGGTAGATTTGAAGCTGCTAATGAGGGAACACTGCTTCTTGATGAGATCAGTGAAATGAGCCCGGG
>JBHPGK010000340.1:0-2137 GCA_042570605.1 Candidatus Zhuqueibacterota bacterium | reverse complement strand
TCACGTCAAATCACATTTCAGTAAAACTTGGTGATGATGATTCGGTAAAGGTTGGGGTGTTCATCAAACCCTTCGGGCAGGAGTATATTAGCTCCGAGATGCATCGGTCTGCCCCAGAATTTTGTAAGCAGGTCACTCTGAATTTTTATATGTTTTATATACTTTGTGTCTTTCGGAGGTTTTATCGGGGGAATCTTTTTATCGAGGGATATTTCGATGGTTTTATCCTCAGCAGGATCGATCCTGATCTTTTTAGGTGTGCTGTACAGGTTGCCCGGCGCCCTGTTCCAGTGCTGCCCTTCACCGCGGTCCATCGGGAGTTTTACCGTGTGTCCGTCCGAACGGTGGAACGTCTCGTAAATATGAAATACTCCCTGTACCGTATATTCGCCGGGAGGGATACCTGCAATACTTTGGACAGGAAACCCAAAAACTTCCTTATCGAAAACAGCTTTATCTCCGGGTTTCAAACCGTCCACATTAACACCGTAGATTTGCTGGGAGTTGATCCTGTATGTTATCTGGAACCGCGGTTCACGGCTGTCGTCCTTTGATATCAGCAGCAGCACTCGCCCGTCAAGTGCACCTTTATAATGCTCACCCGGGAAGGAAATACTGAATTTGAGCTTACAATCCGCTGCCTTATTATCCGGACGAAAACCGGTCGTAAAGACAAATAATAGGATCAAGCTTAAAAAAATTAAAATACCGGATTTTAAAGATTTTCTTTTCATGTTTATACCCCTTGTTATAAAATAAACAACTATCAAAAATAAAAAATTAAATTGAAAAATTACATATTAAAATCTAAAATTTCTCGAAGTAAGGAACAAAACATAGAGGTGTATTTTTCCCTTCATTTTGCATTTTAATTTGTAGTTTTGAGTTTTGATTTTTTATTTACTTTTAAATTTAGACACGCCGTGGCGTGTCTCTACACCAAAAATTTTTTCCTTTGCGTCTCTGCGAGAGATTCTTCTCTCTTCTTCACTATTAATTATTCTCTAAGCAACGGTCTTGTAAGGCATGTTGGTCCGCCGCCGCCTTTAACCGAGATCTCCTGACCTTCGTATTCAAAGACTGTCGCCCCGGCTTTTTCCAGCCTTTCCTTTGTTTTCGGATTTCCTGCTATCATTACACATACCCCTGGTGCGACCGCCAGTATATTGCATCCCATGCTGTCAAACTCTGAGTCCGGCACCTCAACAAGTTCAATGCCCCGTGACATTAGAAAATTTCTGAACGGTACAGGCATCAATCTCGAATAAACTACTGCAATGTTATGGTCAACCGGGCTGATGATCGACATCAGGTGAAACACGTCACCGGGTCCGTTCCAGTGGGGTAGAGGAACTACTATAATCTCATCGATAAACCCGCGTGTAAGTTCTCTCAGCCGTTTTATACCTGCTGCGTTTGTCCTGTATCCCTCACCGACAGCCAGTGTTTTTTCATCGATCAGGATAATATCACCGCCTTCGAGTCTGCCCTCACCGGTTATTTCTCCAAGGATTGGAATTCCAATACTCTCAAGATATTTGCCTGATGCTGCGGGTTCACCTTTTCTCAGATCTTTGCCCATGCAGCACAGTATCGCTCCCTTTTGCGTGATCAGTACCGAATCCCGCACATAAACAGAGTCCATTCCTGTGGAAAAATCCTCAGGCAGGAAATGAACATCCGGGATATGTTCTTTCAGAAATTTCAGGAATTTTTCATACTCATCACATGCCTTCTTAAAATCCGGGCATCCCAGAAAATTGAGATCTTTCCACTGCGAATTGACATTATCCTGGTCTTTAAAAGCGTCTTTCGGGTGTTTGAGCAGTATCGATCTGACCGCTCCAACTTCAGATGTACATCCGTATTGCATGGGCAGTATCCTCCAAAATTTGGGTTCTTAATTAATTACAAATATACTGAGAAATATTCAAGTAAAAAATAGGGAAGTTAAACAGGGGTCACCCGGTTTTTTTATGAAGTGTTCCTACGGCGGCCGCAGGAACGAGGGAAAATGAACACAGTGTCAGGGTATGTCATTCCAGCGAAAGTGTGTGTGGCTCAACTCATTTTTTATAAAATCTGTATCAAAGATGTCATTGCGAGTCCCGAGTGCTCGGGATCGCAATCTACTACC
>JBHPGK010000339.1:0-2146 GCA_042570605.1 Candidatus Zhuqueibacterota bacterium | reverse complement strand
GTCAAAAAGATAGAAGCTATATTGAAAAACTCATAGCAGGGGAAACTGATTCTTAGAGCGGGTGACTGTTATTCCGGTAAACCGGAACGGCGGTTCAGCCTGTCCCGGTTTACCGGGAAGTTCGTCCCGGGGAGCGAAAAAAGAAAAGCCTGAGTGTTCAACGAAGGCTTTTCTTTTTTCCCCTAAGAACTAATTTCTAATTACCAATTTCTCTTATCAGTTCAGGCTTTTCTTTTAGTAATTGGAAATTAGTAATTTGTAATTCGGGAATCAAATTAAATAAATCATGCCCTATTTCGTTTACATATTATATTCTGAGAAGATTGATAGATATTACATTGGATCCAGCCATGATCCTGAAGCGAGATTGCATTATCATAATTTAGGTAAGAAAGGTTGGACGAAGCGAGGTATACCCTGGGAAATAGTTTTTACTAAGGAATTCATTAATAAGAAAGCTGCAATGGAAAAAGAAAAATATGTCAAGAGTCAAAAAGATAGAAGCTATATTGAAAAACTCATAGCAGGGGAAACTGATTCTTAAAGCGAGTGGCTGCTATCCCGGTAGATCCGGAATGGCGGTTTCCCTCCATGGCTGGATTCTTTTTTCCCCTAAGAACGAAGAACGAACTACGTTTTATATTCGATCGGCTTTTCTTTTTCGTTATTCGTAATTTCGTAATTCGTTTTTCGGGATAGAGAGTGAAATTTATGCCCTATTTCGTTTACATTTTATATTCAAAAAGTATTGATCAATATTATATTGGGATTAGCCAATATTCCGAAGTTTCGGAATGGCGGTTTTCCTCTAAGCACTCGGGATTAACCACCAGGTTGGCGGTTCGATTTGGAATCCCGGTTTCCCGGGGAGCCGGTCACTTAGTTGTAACGCACCGGAGTTATTCTGGTAAACTAAGTCTGGATTGATTAGCCCTTTATTGATCTAATGGTTGTAAAGGGCTATATCTAATTCAGTAGTGCTAAAAATGTTCTTCTCTCTAAAAAGGTTCGAAATACAATATTTTTGAACCGCATTAATTGAAATAAGCTCGCTTTTAGAACTTGATCCCATTCCCGAGAACACCCTTCTCGATCAGACCATTGATATCTTCTAAGTCGTGAGATACAACGACAACTACACCCATACCCTCGACCTCTTTTAGCCATTTAAGCTGCTTAGCGATTGCATCCCTGTCTTCACCAGCCTGCTTGCTGACGTTTTCAGGTTTCTGCAGTCCTTTATCAATACCTTCTTTCATTGTCGCGACATCTCCTGAAAGGATCAGTTCCTTTCCGGAATCCAAACGTATATAAACCATCTGCCCCCCGGGGGAGTGTCCGGGTGCTTTGATGAGGACTACACCGGGTGCAAGAGGAAATATCTTATCATAACTCACTGTCTGGAATCGATCGGCATCTTTTTCGGTCAATCCAACTTTAGGATGACTTGGTTTAGTTATAAGGGAATTAACCTGCTCACTTGTTAAAATTGATTTTTTAGCATACTGTTCTGCGTTCGGACTATTAAACAACCTCCATATATGGTCGAAGTGTTCGTGCGTTACGATAATGAGGTTGGCACCGATAAGAGCTTCAACTGATTGCCGGAATGCTTCCTCATTGATCTTTTCCTCTCCCAGTAATTCTTTATCCCCGCTCACATCCACCATTATCCAGCCGTCCGGGTATCGAATTTGGAACATAGTATGTACAGCATCAACAGAACCTGAACTGCGACCTTCAATAACGAGTGATGATGGGGCAGTGAGACTGCAAATTTTAAGGACGTTAACTGAATTTGGGAACGGTCCCGGTATCATCCCGGCTGCATTTCGAATTGCAGGAAGAAGTTTCTTATTATAATGACTATCCTGCGCATATAGATTTCCGGAGATCATTAAAACACATATTAATACAAAGATCAATTGTTTCATCAGTTTTCCCTTTCGAAACTCTAAGGTTACGACATTTGCTGTTCTTTACCAAAAAGTTTATGTGTCTTTAAGCTTTCCAACATTTTTTATGTGGCTTACGGATGCTGCCCAAATTTAGATTGTTTTGTACGGATTTACAAGAAATAATTATGGTTTTTATTTCAGCCTGCCTGAATTTCTTTTTACTTTTACTCAATAATTTAGTAAATTCA
>JBHPGK010000338.1:0-2147 GCA_042570605.1 Candidatus Zhuqueibacterota bacterium | reverse complement strand
GCTTAATTTCATCAGGATCGCTTTATTGCTGACATTTCCGGTATAATAGAAATGATTTAAATTTACCCGTGCATGGCGGAAAATATTCAACGAATGTCTTCTCTTCCAGAATCAACTTTTCATATTCACCTAGAGTATATACCAAACTATTTCTGCAGTATAATGATCTGGACAAAATTTTGAACTCAAATTTCCTGATTAATTATATTTATAAGGAAGGGGCAAATTTTTTTCTGGTATATAACCAATCATGGGAATCCGGAAATGTCAGCAATAAAGCGATCCTGATGAAATTAAGCCATTATCTGAATTTTTAGCGGCTTTCTTTTTTAATTAAATTTCTTTTGAGCTGTCTCCAATTTACTTTTTCAGGATGTACTTTGTCCGGAACGACAGGATAAGAAATACATCCCTTAGCGATCAATTCTCTATGAATCTTTCTGTTCGTCACAGAAAGATCATCATATTCAACAACATAGAGTTTTTTTTCTTCTCCCAAAGCATTAACAAAGTTTCTGTAGATAATTCCGTTTTTCCTTATTTCCAATCCAAATACATAATCCGATAAAACAAATATAATATCATTCTTTTCTTTTTCCGTACTGATACTCCATCCGTATTCCGGATTTACAAATGAAATAACAAGATTCTTTTCAATATCAAATTCTTTATTGATTAATTGCGCAAAAGACCTGAACTCACTTTCTAAATTATTGAGTTTTGAATCGTAAACTCCAAAGTTGACAATTATTATATTTTCACCTCTTCTTTTTTTAGTTTCATAGGACACGTATTCGTAAATTTCCTTTGATGTTCCCACTATTAAGGGTCTGTCATTTTCAGACATTTCATTACATATTTTTTCAGCGATAAAAATAGAATTCCAGCTCAATGATCTGGAGGCAAAAATTCCTGCGGTTTGTTTTTTTAAAAGCTCAGCATTTCCGTATAAATACAGTACGGTTGGAGGTAATTTGAGAAATTTCAATAAAAGTAATGGGTAATCAGGATCATCAATAGAGATTATCCTGACCCCCTTATTATGAAGATCTTTAATTGTCTTTAATACTTTTTTATGGAGTTTTTTATGGCTCTTAATCTTTTGTCTGATCGATGGTTTAAAACCATATACTCTTTCCAATTCGGTTTCGGACAGCATAAAAAGATCTGAAATTGAAAATCCCAGTCTTTTATTAATTGAAAAGATATTGCTAAGAGTTTTAGGACCAATGCCGTATATGAAATTTAAAACCATCCAATAAAAATATGGTTCTATCATAATAATATATCACATTAGTTTATCTGAAAGAAAATATATGTATCTCTCAGCCCAGTTTAATATTATTTTACTGGTGTTTATTTCTTCAAGCAGCTTATAACTTTTTTCAAATGACTCCCTGTGATCAACCGTATGTCCCATTTCATTTTCATGACCTAATATAACTACTGAAGGATCTAAACTGTTAACCATTCCTGAAAGATCATTTGTCCAGCAATTCGGGATTAATATATCAATTGTTATCTGTTCTTTTATTTTTTCGATCCATTCCTTGTCAGAGCCGGAAGCCTGGTCGCCGGTGTGCATAACATATTTATTCACCGGTAATTTCACTGCATAAATATTGTTTGACAATTCACCCTGATGCCCCGGAAAAGTATAAAACTTGATAAATCTGTTTTTCTTTTTTACGTAAACCGAATCCTGCTTCGAAATACTACGGTTTGCGTACTTAAACTTTTCCTGCCTGTCTGTCCAAAGGTTTTCAGGTATTACCACTGCCCCACCCGATTGGAGTACTTTTTCTGCAATTTCGATATCATTATGGTCGGAATGTTCATGCGAAATAAATAACACATCAATTGTTTTGGCAATTGTATCTATATATTTGTCATCGATCAGCACTTCTGCCGCTCCCCTTACAACATCAAATCCGATGGTAATAAATTTATCCCTTAGAATAAAACCGTGATTGTATATCTTCCAGACAACAATTTCTTCCTTTGGCCTAATAACTCTGATTTCCTCAGCAGTTTTATGCATTCTCTGATTTAAAAAATCCTTCAGATCTGAATTGTTTGAAATATCCGGATCAAGAAGGACTCAATTACACTTAATATTACACTGCTTCCTAAAATTTGGTCAGCTT
>JBHPGK010000337.1:0-2168 GCA_042570605.1 Candidatus Zhuqueibacterota bacterium | reverse complement strand
CAATTAGTGAAGAGCCCCAGTTGATCTGGGTATCGATTGTCGACATAAATGCGGCAAGGAATGAAGCTACCATCAGTCCTTTCAATCCTGCCGGCATAAAGTCAGCTATCATTTTCGGATATCCCAATTCCGGGTCAGGGAGATTCTGATATGCTATCATTGAAAATAATGCGACAACTATCCATGGCCATGGGCGTAGGGCATAATGACCGATATTATACCAGAGCATAGCAAGGATCGAGTGTTTTTCATTTTTAGCAGCGAACATTCTTTGGGCGATATATCCTCCGCCGTCAGCCACTTTACTTGCCCACCAGTTAACAGAAATATATGCTACGAATGCCGTAACCGGCATCAAACTCCCGCCGATCTTTGGGAAAAAATTGAATACTTCGGGATCCAGATTTTTATGCAGCGCTGCAATCCCGCCGAGTTTATCTGATACTATTATTGCCAGAACCGTGCAGCCGAACATTGCAATAAAGAACTGAAAAAAATCCGTAATTACAACGCCCCAGAATCCGGATAATAATGTGTATGATATCGCAATTATAGCGCATATCAAAATTGCCAGCCATTTATCAAAATCAAAAAATACGCCCAGTATTTTTGTCATAGCGAGAGTTACCCAACCCATTACTATGCCGTTCATTATAATTCCTTCATAAATTGCTCTGAATCCTCTGAGAGCAGAAGCGGGTTTACCGGAATATCTGATCTCTATCAGTTCTACATCGGTGATAATCTCAGCTCTTCTCCATAATTTTGCGAAGAAAAAGACTGCAAGCATATGGGAAATGGCAAAATTCCACCACAGCCAGTTTCCGGCAATACCGTTGTTTACAACCATTCCGGTGATAGCAAGGGGCGTGTCTGCTGCAAATGTTGTAGCTATTATGGAAGTTCCCGCTATCCACCAGGGCAGGTTTCTCCCTGATATAAAATATTCTGAAAGATTTTTACCTGCTCGTTTAGAAAAATAGATACCTACTCCAAGCGCAAAAACGATATAACCTATAATAATAATCCAGTCATAAATTGTTAATATCATAATTTATCCCACAATAAGTTAGATTTATTTTTACTTCGCAGGTTTTTCTTCCAGAGGCTTGTAGACTACTTCTTTATCAGAATACTGAAACATTACTTTTGATATTTCATACTGATTAATATATTTTCTATTGAAGATATAAATTCTTACATTTGGAAAAACAATATGAAAAACCTTTAAATATGCATGCTTATAACTTTTCATATCGTCGAGTAATTTCTTTCTTTTACTTAATAAATTTTTCTGCTGAGTTAAAATTAACTCTTTGGCATTAGTTAATTTTTCCAGCAGTTCCTCCTTCTCTTTAGAAAGACCTTTTTTAAGCAGTTTTATTTTAATGATTATATTGATACCTTCTTCGATATGTGTAAGATTTTCCTTACCCTTAATTATCTCTTTTAAAGTTTCATTATATTTATCTTTAAATTCTTCAGTGATCCCAAGATAAATAAGAGTTTTAATATGTTGTTTACTGCCCAGGTTTTTTACTTCGATTCCATGGAGTGCGATTATTTCACCTCCGGTAATAACGCCGCTTTTACCTGCAACAATTACCTTTTCACCGGCTCTAATATATCCGTTAATTATATGTTCAGAAACAATCACATCTTTTTCCGCATAAATTTTCTGATTATCACAGTATTTCAAATAGACACTGCCTTTTGAGACAATTTTACCATTACCTCTGCCGATAAAACCAAGCTTCACAATGACATTGCCCCCGGAAATAATAGTTGCATCTTCAACAACACCGTCTACTTCAACGGGACCATCTGCCTCTACTTTAAACCCGCTTTTTACATCACCTTTTATTTTAACAGAGCCGATAAATTTAACGTTGCCTGTTGAAAAATCAACATGTCCTTTAATTTCATAAACCGGATCTACTTCAATGATTTTCTTATCTTTTAGTTTTGCAAGTCCGTCAGTTGCCGCGATCAGAGTGTTTGGATCATCAGGTGAGGGCATTGTGTTCTTTCCAAAAGGGATTATCACATCTTTTGGAGGCATGACTGCTATTTTCTCATTTTTGACAGAAATGCCATCCTTACCCTCCGCCATAGGATGTTTGAAAGTAATAGACGACGCATGCAGTGCCTGCCTGGGCATAAGTTCA
>JBHPGK010000336.1:0-2181 GCA_042570605.1 Candidatus Zhuqueibacterota bacterium | reverse complement strand
AAGGGAGGAGAAACAGCGTCCATAACAAGAAAACGTATAATCGGATTCTTTTGCCTGGCTATCCTGACAAGTTCTAAAGACAGATCACCGCCGAATAAGTTTTTGTATCCTTTTTCTTTTAATCCTGTTAAAGTATCTCCTGTCCCTGAGAAGAGGTCTAATATTTTCTCTGTTTTGTTAATATCATTGAAGAAATCAGATTTCTTTAACCTGTCCAGATTCTTTTTTTTCTTCTTTTCAGGCGATTCATATTTCTCAAATGCTTTATTCCAGCTTACTTCATTCATAAATTAATCCCGGATGATAAGTCTATCTTATTTTAATCCTGAAAATTTCAAACTTGGATTAAATTCAAATATATTATTTTTTTCTGTAAAATGTTATGATTTTTTCAACACAGAGTTCACAGAGAAGGAGGAGATTCACAGAGTTTACAAAAACACCTTTTATTTTTTTTTCTCAGTGATACTCAATTTACTCTGTGTGCTCTGTGTTGATAGTTGGCTTCAACAATTCACCATCAGATGGATTTATGTAACTGGATTATAGCAAGCTATTATCTAATTCATCCGAGATAGAATTTTTCCATACCTATACTCAGGACATCCTCTTTTGGGCATTTATTTAAAATATAATCCGCACTTTTCAGTCCCATTTTTATTGCGATATCCATATTCACATAGCGAAACAGTCCCTGCCGTCCGCAGCTTAGAATATTATCCTGTTCGTTAATATATTTCAGCGCTGTATCGAGGTGTTTTTTATACCCCTTACTAAAAACACAATATGCGTTGCTGAACATTTTTACAAAATATTCATCGATTGAATTTTCATTCACTCCGATATTTATTATCCCGTTTTTACAAAAATCATAAATGCTGTCCTTATCCATCGAAAAAATATTGTCTTTATCAAAACAGGTGATTTCCAGATTCAAAGAAGTTTTTTGTTCCGGAGCATTAGAAAGTGAGAATGTCTTATTTTCGGATATTCTGTTAAAGGGATAATTATCCTCACAATAATATATCCAGTTATTTTCTGAATATTCCGGCTTATTTATGACCAGAAAAAGGATCACAAGCGAACGGTAGATTATATTATCACTGATAAGGTTATATATTGTGCTGTTCTCACCTGCGGTCAGGCGGATTATTTCATTTAAAGGGATGGTAGAAACCAGTTGATCTGCAAGGAACTCTTTTTCACTGTTACCGATTAAGCACTGAATTTTCCACCTATTATTATACCTGTCTATGTTTTTCAGAGTTACATTATTTATAACATTTCCACCATTTTCATTTATCAATTCTTCCAATTTCTCTGAAATAGTACCTATCCCGCCATTTTCCGGGTAATAGAAAGTTTTCTTGTAAGGGGAATGCGGATGATAATATTTTTTGATAAAAGGCGTATTCTGGATAAATGTTTTAAAAACTACATCGAGGAGGCTTTTTGAAGCTATTCTCTGGACTGCAAACTCAGCGTCCAGAAATTTGGGATCTATACCCCATACTTTCTCCGTATAAGGACCAAAAAAAATATCATATATGGTCCTGCCAAACCTGCTTTTTACATAACTTTCAAAAGATTCCTCACTATTTACTAAATTCTTTTTAATATTTGCATTTACAAAGTCAAAAACAGACCTGATCTTTGTTTTAAGATCAAGCCCTTTTAATAGATCCTCAACTTTAAAAGGGTATTCATAATACCTGTTTTTAAAATATAATTGAGTTTTTTTCTCTCTTTCGATCAAAGGAATATTAAGCTCATTTTTCACAAAATCTATCAGTTCTTCCTCATTACTGTGGAATCTGTGAGGACCTATGTCGAATACGTAACTATCTTTCCTGAAAGATGCAGCCAGACCGCCGACATAATCATTCCTTTCTAAAACAAGAACAGACTTCTTTTCTGCCGCCAGCCTGTATCCGCAGGATAATCCTGTTAAACCCGCTCCCAGTACAATAATGTCTTTTTTTTCCATAAGCTTGATAAATTTATTATTATCCGGTTAAATTTAATATTGAGATCCCAACATGTCCCCCGAGTCCTCGGGGTGATTTTCATGGCAATGACACAATTGGATAGTGTCATTGCCGAGTAAACAGGACTCCCGATTATTACATAAAAAAAAAGTTAAGTGTCATTCCCGACTCCCAGACTGTGTGAAAACGCATG
>JBHPGK010000335.1:0-2184 GCA_042570605.1 Candidatus Zhuqueibacterota bacterium | reverse complement strand
ATTTACTGGATTGGTTTTTACGACATTGCAACCGGTCTTCATTGCAATCCTTATCTGATCGTTGATGATAAAGAAGCTGTTGTAATTGACGGAGGCAGCAGGCCTGATTTTCCAACTGTTATGATGAAAATATTTCAAACAGGTGTATCGCCCAAAAATATAAAAGCTCTGATATATCAGCATTATGATCCTGATCTTTGCGGCAGTGTGTCAAATTTTGAAGATATTATTTCACGCAAAGACTTAAAAATATTAGCTGCCAAACAAGACAGCATGTTTATCAGGCATTATTCTGTTTCTTCTCCCATTCATCCTATTGAGCAAAATGATTATAAATATAAGTTTTCCTCAGGAAGAGAACTGGAGTTTATTAGAATTCCCTATTCGCATTCTGCAGGGAGCTTCATCACGTTAGACAGTAAAACCAGTACTTTGTTTACAAGTGATCTTTTTGGAAGTTTTGGCAAAGAGTGGGATCTGTTTCTGGAGTTAAGCCCGGAATGTTTTGATTGTACGGATTATCCTAATTGCCCTAATAAAAAAAAGTATTGTCCATTTCTGGGGATTCTGGGATTTCATAAAACAGTTATGACCTCTAACAAAGCATTAAGGTTAGCTTTGAACCGGATCAGAGAATTGAAGTTCAATATGATCGCACCGCAGCATGGAAGTGTTATTAACGACGAGGCAATAATAAATATCGTTATAGACCGTTTATATTCCTGTGAACAGATAGGTATAGATGGTGAATTGCAATAAATGATATTACAGGGGAAAAATAATATGAAAAATATCAGGCAGCCTTCAAAAGATGCTTCACAGGTTGAAATTAATATGTTGAAAGAAAGGATTGTTGATTTCAGGGCACAGATCAAAGACACCTCAACAAATAATGAACTTTTGAAAAAAATTATTGATAAATATGTTCAGGCTGAAAGGAAATTAGCCGAATTAAACCGGCTTAAGAATAAATTTCTTGGCATCGCAGCTCACGATCTTAGAAATCCTTTAGCTTCAATAATTTCGTTCTCAGAGATCATCAGAGATGAGGAAACAGGTCCTGTAAATGAAGAGCAGAAAGAATTTCTGGATCTTATAAATAAAAGCGGTATTCAAATGCTGAATCTTGTAAACGAATTATTAGATGTAGCTGTAATTGAAAGCGGAGAATTGAGAATTGATTCACAGGTTCATTCCATAAAGGAATTATTGGAGGAGAGGTTTAAGATCAATTCTAATATTGCTGCAAAAAAAAATATAAAACTTCACACATCATTTAATGAGATACCGGAATTAAGATTTGACAGAGATAAAATTGCTCAAGTTATAGATAATTTAACGAGCAATGCAGTAAAATTTTCCCCTCCTGATACAAATATTTATCTTAGTTTGAAATTTGAAAAAGATAAGGCTGTAGTGAGTGTACGGGATGAAGGTCCCGGTATTTCAGAAGAGGATCGGAAAAAATTATTTGGGGAATTCCAGAAATTAAGCGCGCGCCCTACCGGTGGAGAAAAAAGCACGGGATTGGGGCTCGCAATTGTAAAGAAAATTATTGAAGCACATAAAGGAAAAATCTGGGTGGAAAGTAAGTTGAATAAAGGAACCTGTTTTTATTTTACTTTACCTGAATAGAATGTCTTCTGAACAGGCAGATGCAAAGCCTTCACTGGTTTTACAAGGTATAATTTTATAATATAATACTGTAACTTTTTTATAAGATCGGATCAAGGAATAAAAGTTGTATATGAATAAGTCCTTTGTTAAATCATTCATTAGACCTCTTATTTTCTTTACTCTGTTTTTGTTTTTTGCTAAAGCTGCTTATGCCGAAACAAAAATCCAGCAAGCCGGGGATTCAACAGCCATTATTTATGGATATATAAGTGACAACTATGGATTTCCTGTTCCTGATGCCTACATAACTTTTACAGATGAATCAGATATTACTAATGTTCTCAGCGGAACTACAGATTCAGTCGGCAGATTTGAGATTACAATTGTTATCTCATCAATCAAAGACATTTCGCATGGTCCTGAGAAATTTACTTTATATCAGAATTATCCAAATCCGTTTAACCCGACCACAATAATTCCTTTTTATATAGAAAAACCGGGGTTTGTGAGCATATCTATCTACAACATTTTAGGCCAGAAAGTAAAAACCTTAGTAAAAGCTAATTA
>JBHPGK010000334.1:0-2195 GCA_042570605.1 Candidatus Zhuqueibacterota bacterium | reverse complement strand
TTGAGCTATTTAGCTGTTTAGCTATCGAGCTGTTGAGCTGTTTAGCTGTCGAGCTTTTTAGCTGTTTAGCTATCGAGCTGTTGAGCTGTTTAGCTGTCGAGCTGTCGAGCTGTTGAGCTGTTGAGCTGTTGAGCTATCTAGCTGGTTGGCTATTTAAATGCCTTAATCCTGATGCTTTTGACAGAGGCAGCAAGCTTTTCAAGGTCTTCATCAGAAAGACCAATACTTTTCATAAAACTATTGGTATTATCATCTTCGGTAAAGCCCTCTAAAGGGAAGGAAATTTCATCGATAATTTCGACATTTTGAAATCCGGCATTCCTGATATGTTCGATATATAAATCCCGTTTTACCGCACCGGCAATGCAACTTACATAAGCATATATATTGTTAATGACCGATTCCGGCAGGTCTTCTGTAAGCACTATATCAGAAACAATCATCCTTCCTCCCGGTTTAAGAACACGCCAGGCTTCCTTAAATACCTTTTCTTTTTCAGGGGATAGATTTATGACACAATTGGAGATAATAAGATCAGCAGTATTATCAGCAGCAGGCAGATGCTCTATTTCTCCAAGCCTGAATTCGACATTTTTATGATTTCCTTTTTCAGCGTTCGCCCTGGCTTTATCGATCATAGGAGGGGTCATATCTATTCCGATAACCTTGCCGCTGTTACCAACCTTTTGTGCCGCTAAAAATGAGTCAAAACCAGCCCCGGAACCAAGGTCTATAACTGTTTCACCTTCTTTTATCGATGCAATTGCAGTCGGATTTCCACAGCCGAGCCCAAGGTTTGATCCTTCCGGCACGCTTTTCAACTCCTCAGATGAATATCCTATGTTTTTACTTAAAACCTCTGCAGGATCAGAACAGCACGCTGAAGAACTTTGACCGCAGCAGCTGGAGCCAGCCTGTGCAACATTACCATAAGCTTCTCTAACATTCTTTTTAATATCGTTTGTTTCCATTATTAAATCTCCTTCTTTTACAATATTTCTTTCATTACAGGACCTAAAATATCCTTTACCATCCCTGCCAGCCTCTCTATTTTTATCAGTGAGATACAGCAGACTTCATTTTCCGATTCCATTAATACAACCGCAAATTTATCTCCCGGCTTAATTCCTGCTTTAGACCTGACTTCTTTAGGCAGCACCATCTGTCCCCTTTCATCTACACTTACAACGGCTTCGACCCTGCAGCAGGCAGAAGAACTTCCCGTTGCACAGCCTGCAGATTTTTTCCCCGAATTTGACTCTTTCATTACAACTCCTCAGTATTATATGATTATACTGATAATTCAGATTTGTCAGTTTGTACTGATTAATTTAAGAAAATGTTTCAATATTGTCAATGATTTTTCAATAAAATCTGATTTTGTGCTTAATTTTTATACAATGTTATTGGAATAATTGAAAATTTTTGATAAATTGTTTGTACTGCGCTTGTAGTGGGGGAATAATATTTTAATAGGGCATTGGATTTTTCAATATTGTATTAATTTTGTTTTAATCTAAAGCAAAAAGGACAGGATCATAGTATGGCAAAAGTGATGATCAGAGCAAATGATATTAAAAACAGGATGTATTTATATCTTGAAGGTTCCCCCAGCGCAGTTGAAATGCTTTCACTCAAAGATAAGTTTCTGATGGAATTAAACAAATGTCAAAAAGGTTTTACCGTAATGACAATTTTTGACAATTTCAGCCCGGATTCACAGAAAGTCTTTAAAGTTGCTGCAACATTAACTCAGATACTTAAGAAAGCAGGCGTATCAAAAGTTGCCAGAGTTACGACGAATTCTCATATCATCTTAAAGAAAATAGACCAGATCGCAAAAGGTTACGGTGGATATAACACCGGCACTTTCCGTACTTTCGAAGAAGCTGAGGATTATCTTGACGGATTAAAGAGTTAAAAAAGTTTTCAGTTGCCGGTTATCGGTTATCGGTTTTTGCATCAGAGGTGGATCAACTTATAGAGGAAACAATTATCAGTTGGAAGTAATCAGTTATCTTTATATTCGATGTCCTCTGTCCATTTTCCCTGATTCTTTAATATATAATCATGAATTTTTTCCAGATTATTCATATTTCTAATAATGTGTTTCAATACTGTCCGGTTAAAAAATAAAAACATATTTTATGTACATCATAAAACTGGATTCCAGCCTTCGCTGGAATGACACAACA
>JBHPGK010000333.1:0-2225 GCA_042570605.1 Candidatus Zhuqueibacterota bacterium | reverse complement strand
GAAATATTCAGAGCCATTATTGAGAAAATACCTCCCCCGGTTAAAAAAGATGCCGATCAGCTTAAAGCCTTAATATTTGACTCAGAATTTGATCCATACAGGGGTGCAATATCATATATCAGGATCATTCAGGGAGAAGTAAGGTCAAATACAAAAGTTAAGTTTTTTTCAACAGGTAAAATTTTCGAGGTTTCGGAAATCGGGATCTTTAAATTTAAAAAAGTCGCGAAAAGCTCTTTAAAAGCCGGTGATGTCGGGTATCTTATATGCGGTGCAAAAAATGTAAAGGATACTAAAGTCGGAGATACCATCACTTCAGCAGAAGATCCTGCGGAAAAACAACTTCCTGGTTACAAGGAGCCAAAACCTATGGTATTTGCCGGGCTGTATCCAGCTATTGCCGAAGAATTTGAAGTACTCAGAGATTCGATCTCTAAATTAAAATTGAACGATGCCGCACTTTTCTATGAACCGGAATCATCAAAAGCTATAGGATTCGGTTTCCGCTGTGGATTTTTGGGGCTTCTGCATATGGAAATAATTCAGGAAAGACTTGAACGGGAATACGGATTAAACCTCGTGACTACAGTTCCAAATGTTGCATATAAAGTAACAACTACAAACAATGATACTTTTTTTGTGGAAAGCCCTGCAAAAATGCCTGATGTACAGAAAATAGGCAAAATTGAAGAACCTTATATAAGTGCCCAGATAATAACTCCGACAGATTATATCGGAAATATCATGAAACTTTGCATGGAACGGCGCGGCACATCTTCCGGCACTGAATATATCAGTGAAAAAAGGGTAATATTAAAATACAGGATCCCCTTATCGGAAATCATATTCGACTTCTATGATAAACTGAAGTCTTTATCCAGGGGCTATGCTTCATTTGACTATGATCATGCCGGTTTTGAGACAGGTGACCTGGTAAAAATGGAAATTCTTCTTAATGGAGAACCGGTAGACGCTTTGTCTACAATTATTCACAGGGACAAAGCCCATCAATGGGGTAAAAAGCTGTGTAATAAACTTAGTGAGATTATACCGCGACAGTTGTTTGAAGTGGTAATTCAGGCTGCAATCGGCAGTAAAATAATTGCCAGAGAAACGGTTAAGGCTCTAAGGAAAAATGTTACCGCAAAGTGCTATGGTGGTGATATTACCAGGAAAAGAAAATTGATAGAAAGGCAGAAAGAAGGCAAAAAAAGGATGAAGAAAGTAGGTACAGTGGAAATCCCACAGGAAGCATTTATGGCTATTTTAGGGACAGGTAATTAGAATGCAGGAAAAGTTACTTACATATTTAAAATGCTTGAAATGCAGTTCAAATGATTTTGAGCTGAAAATTGAAGAAAAAAATGAGCTTGAAATCAGGGAAGGCAGCCTTTCCTGCAAAAAGTGCGGTCAGAATTATTCTATTCATAGTGGGATCGCCGGCTTCCTGATCGATCCTTTACCTGAGGTTAAAGCTGAAATCCGGGGAAATTTTGAAAGTAATCTTAAAGATGGAAAAATCCCTGATGAAATATCGGAAGAATCTATTTTGAGAATGCCTTACCTGAAGTTAGAAAACTCATACGGTCACTACGAGAGTGTATCGGTGAATTTTGATTCAATGGTTGAAAGAATGGAATTATTTGAAGGCGCTACGATTCTGGATGTTGGAGCATTGAACTGCTGGACCACAAACAGGTTTGCTGAAAAGGGATGTTACTCTGTAGCAGCTGACATTTGTACTCCGAAACATTCCGGTCTGGAATCCTCCGACTTTTTCTTTAAGAGAGGTGTATATTTTGAACGGGTTCAGGCGGATATGAGTGAACTGCCGTTTTGTAATGAATCTTTTGATTTTGTGTTTTTTAATAACGTTATTCATCATTCAAGCCATATAGAAAAGGTTATCAGTCAGACGTATCAAATTTTAAAAAAAGGCGGTAAGATCGTATTTGTGGGTGAACCTTCGTACGGCATTTTCAGTAAAAAAGAAGAGTTCGGAAAAGAAGAAAGAGAAAAATATAATATTAATGAAAATATTTACCCATTCCCTATGTACAGAAAATTCTTAAAGAAAAGCGGATTTAAAAAGATCAGGTTTTTCTTTCCGCCAGCCATTGATCTGAAATTATCATCCGGCAAGTACGGGTGGAAGAATGTAAATGAAGATTTATTTGAGTTTATTAATTTTTTCTGGAAAAGAAGGTGGCTCAAAAAAATTTTAA
>JBHPGK010000332.1:0-2229 GCA_042570605.1 Candidatus Zhuqueibacterota bacterium | reverse complement strand
CAATAAGAAAAACACAACAGAACCAGAAGAAAAACCGATTGAAATAACAGATATTGTTGGTACATGGTATGGTCCTATTGATTCCGAAGGTCACGTTGAATTTGATATCAATGATAATAATTATATTACTCGTTTTAAAATTGCAGCCAGATATCCTGGTTTGTATCCAAGCTGGAACACATTTATCTATTATAATCTAAATGTCCTTGTTGATAGCGATTGGAAATTTGATTTAAATTATGCTACAGGTGAATTTCTTAGTGATACGTTATGTGAAGGAGATTTTTCTCATACTTTTCAGGGCGTTACAGCGAGAGGTACGTGGACTGCAACTAAACAATAATATGACCTATCTGTTATACACTACAGACATTGTTTAATAGAGATTGAGTATCTTTTGCCACACCTGACCATCCAAGCAAGTAATAAACTGTCTTTTAACTTTAAACCTAATTTAGTCCAACTTGTTCTGAACCGCTACATATTTGTATTGATGCCGGTAGAAGTGTCAGGAGAGAGAGTTTGAGAAGATTATTTAGATTGTTGTTTTGACAATACTATGTAAGAGATGTTAGAAAAAAAGACTTGAAAAAGTTAAATGTATCCCTTAATGTCTAAATAAATAAGTCCGAAATGTTTTTACGACGCACATTTTTCTGATTCCGGTAAAAAATGTCTTGCATAATCGTTTTTGTGTGTTATCATACCTTTATACATTTGTTTTTGATTAAAGCAGCTGCGTATAAAGATTTTGTATTTCATATAAGACATAAAAGATTATGAAAATCCCCCTGCAAGCAATAATCTGTATTTTCGCTGTGTTAACTCTCCTCAACTTATTCTGGATGATTTCCGGCAGGAAAATTAGAATATCGGGCTATCTGAAATTTATCTGGTTTTTCTTTCTGATATTTTTAGTTGGTGAATTTGTATCTTTTTATGCTGCCGCCTGGTTATGGGGATTTCTGTCATTCTTTTCGCTGCGGGAGTTCTTCTCACTGATTGATTTTAGAATGCAAGACAGGTTTGGAATAATTGCAGCCTATTTATCTATACCCTTTATGATGCATTTTGTTCATATCGACTGGTATAATATGTTTATAATAACCATACCTGTTTATAGTTTCCTTGTTATCCCATTTCTGGTAGCGCTTGGCGGCAAAGAAAAAGAAGGTGCAATTAGTTCAATCGGCATCATATCTTTCGGACTTTTCCTCTTTGTATATTGTATTGGACATATTGCATATTTGACTTATTACAGTTTATGGACTGCATGTATGCTAATTCTCAATTTACTTATATGTGATACTTCAACATGTTACATCGAAAAATCATCTTTGAGTTCTCTGAAGAGATTAATACTATTATATTTTATACCGGTTCCCTTCACGATTTTGTTATCATACTTTGTGAGAAGTTGGTGCGGGCTTCCTGTGATACATTCAATAATTCTGGGGCTTATAATACCTTTGTTAGTAATAATTGGAAGATTTACCATCCGGTATCTTGAATCAGACCTTGGTATAATTAGAGAAAATCTTAAACCCGGCAGGGGACTGCTGCTGGATAATATTATGTCTTTACTTTATTCAGCCCCTGTAGTATTACATTATTACAGGTATTTTATCATATGAAAAATATCTTAAGAAAGATATTTCCGTTAAAAATCCTCATTCACCTGCTTATTTTGCGCCCTTTTGTCAAATTACTGTTCGGTATTAACATTTATGGAAAAGAAAATCTGGAAGGATTGAAAAATTTTATACTGATATCTAATCACAACAGTCACCTTGATTTATTGTTACTATTTTATTGTCTTCCTGTTAGTCATATTACTATCACTCACGCCCTGGCTGCAGAAGAATATTTTTCGAAATCTAAGATATTATTTTTCTTTGTTAATTATTTGTTTAATCCTGTATGGGTTTCAAGAGGTGATGCGAAAAAAAGCAGGAAAACAGCCGATGAAATGAAAAATATTCTTGATAAAGGACATAATATAATAATGTTTCCCGAAGGAACGAGAGGAACTGCAGGTGTCATTCAACCATTTAAGACTGGGATTGGAAGACTTACAGTAGAATATCATAATACTCCGGTTGTACCCGTCTATTTATTTGGTCCGGAAAGAGCGCTTCCTAAAACCTATTTTTTACCTGTTCCCATTTGGATGAACGTTATAGTGGCTCCGCCGCAGACTTTTATTTGGTTGCAATAAAAGATATAGGA
>JBHPGK010000331.1:0-2232 GCA_042570605.1 Candidatus Zhuqueibacterota bacterium | reverse complement strand
CAATTGTCATTAGAAATTGCTGTTATTATTGTAATAGTTGCAGCTATCGCAGAGTATATTGATTCAACATTAGGAATGGGTTACGGAACTATATTGACCCCCATATTAATACTTTTAGGATTTGAACCATTTGAAATAATCCCTTCGATTTTACTGTCGGAATTGATTACAGGATTTACTGCTGGTTTTACGCATCATTACATCGGCAATGTCGATTTTAGACCAAAAACTATGAATTTAAAGAAAATATTTTTTGCATTGAAAGAATACGGGATATTTGAAAGTTTCAACAAAGGGATACCATTTCATCTAAAAATAGTAATATTGGTTGTTTTCTGCAGTATATTCGGTACGTTATCGGCGGTATTTTTAGCTATAAATTTATCCGATTTTTATCTCAAATTGTGTATAGGTATTTTAATTACTGCCATAGGTTTGTTGATCTTATCAACACTTCAAAAGGATTTTAAATTTTCTTGGAAAAAAATTACCTTACTTGGTTTAATTGCATCTTTCAATAAAGGTATAAGTGGTGGTGGGTTTGGACCTGTTGTCACCGTCGGGCAGTTATTATCTGGAATTAGAACCAGAAGTGCTGTAGCGATTACCTCGCTGGCGGAAGGATTAGTCTGTTTGGTTGGTGTTTCAACTTATTTATTAGCTTCTAATTCTGTAAATTGGAAACTGGCGCCTTATTTAATAATGGGAGGTTTATTAACAGTTCCTTTATCTGCTGTAACTGTTAGAAGGATAAAAACAATTAAACTGAGAATATCAATTGGTATAATTACATTTTTGTTAGGAGTTTTAAGCATATTAAAAATAATTCTATAAGAACGTCATTAAATAGTAATCTAATAATATATTAATTTCTCTAACAATTAGTACTTATTACTGCGCACTCATCATGTTATTTCACTGAATCTCAATCATGATATCTTAAAAAGAGTAAAATCATTTTATCAGAAATACGACGAGCCCTGCGGAACTACTCAGGAATGCAAAGAAAAGATAATGAAATATTTAAAATCCATGCATAAAGACCGCAGCTGATAAAAATCACCGATCAATTCGAATTATCTCACTGTTAATATTTAACAGGTTTTCCTACATTTGTCAACTAATTTACTGTATTAATGATCATTCTTTTTCCGGGAATATCTATTGTGACTTCTTTATCCAGCATAAATTCCACTCCGATAAGTCCATCATAAATCAGGTCTTTCTCAAATGTTACCGAAGGATTGGACAGACTTATCCCTGGACTCCCGGACAAAACAATTTTGTTTATACTGGTTTTATAACTTATCTCAGACACTCCTGTTATACTCTTTGATTCAATTTTTTTAACAGAAGCTGAGGTAGAATCAATTCCGAGGATTTTCATATACCTCGCATCAATGAGGATCCCTTTGCCCGCACCGGTATCTATTTCCAATTCAGCAGTTACTTTGTCGTTCAATCTGAATTTTGCGAAAATATCTATTGCCTTATCTCTGTATACCTGTAATTCTAATGGAACAGTTATTCCTTTCCCGGACAATTTTTCAAGAGATTCAGGACTTTCTACAATGATTGTTTTGTTAATGAAATTTAATGTGAACGGCTGCTTCTCGAAGAGTTTTAAGGAAATAATTCCATCTATTCCGAGATTATCAAGGGCTTCCCAGACGCAAATATACGGATTCCGCTCAACTGTATTTCCAATCCCTATAGATGAAATTGTATAAATATCTAAACCTAATCTCTCACCATTAGAGCGGAAAGCAGTAAAAAAACCTGTATTTTTCTTGTTAATTCTATCTGAAAACTTTTTAGAAAAAGCATGAATACCTGCTCCGGTATCAAAAACAAAATTTCCGTTTATGCTGTCCTCAACCACTGCCCGTATTAAAATATGACCACTGTCAAGAAATTCAAATGGGATTTTACCATCCTGTGCAAAAATATAAGTATTTGAAAATATTAAAAAAAGTGAAAGAACTGCAAAATAAAATATTCTCTTTTTCATATTGAAATATCCCTGTTTTAATAATTTGTTTTTTAATACGGCTTAGTATTATAATGGTTGCAAATTTCTAAGCCAATTATGTAAATACTTGATTTTTATTGTAAATAGCGTCTTTCCCCGACTAATGATATTCAGTTCGTTTTTATGATTTTTCTTCTATTCCTCTTCATTCTTATTATCAGCAGGATATTTGAATCCATATTTTTCCTACAACACAAGAT
>JBHPGK010000330.1:0-2244 GCA_042570605.1 Candidatus Zhuqueibacterota bacterium | reverse complement strand
TCTCTTTCCTTCATTTGTCATTGGGATTTTGTCATTGGTCATTTGAATTAGTATGTTGTCCCCCGATTTCCTGTCAAATGACAAATCCTGTTCATCAGATCAGAATATCCTTTTTACGGTAGAACATATAGCTTAGGATAATCAGCGTTCCGGATGCCCCGAAAAAGAAGATTAATCGCCAGGCTTCAAAGCCGTAATCCGGAACAAGAATATCAAGGTCCATGTATTTGAAAGGGGTGAAATACAACAGAAACTGAACGCTGTCGGATACGCGGAGCATCATATCAAGGATGTAAGAACCCAGTACGATCCCGATACCAATGCCGATTATCGCTTTCGCACGTTTCATCAGCACCGTTAGAAAAAAACCCAGTGTTCCAAAAAAGAAACACAGCAGGAAGCCGTAAGTGTGCAGGACGATCATGGAATTTATGTTGAAATTCCAGCCCGTAACAATACCGGTGCTGATCAAGCCCGTCAGAAGCGCAATCAGGTTAATACCGAGTATATGAATAAAAATACCTGCAAGTTTACTCGCTACGATCTGCCCACGTGTGATAGGGCGCGTCAACAGGAATTCTGCGGTCCTGTTCTGCTCCTCCCTGGAAAGCAGTTTTGTGCCGAGGATAATTGCATAACAGCCTGCTATGAACGGGACGAAATACACAAAATAAGTTGCATAATATCCCAGTACATTTCCCCATTGTTCGGGATGGAGGTTCAGTGCAACCCTCATCGGTTGGGGTATCAGGGAGTAAAAGTCCGATATCTTTGACATGTTCTCCTGCATTACCGAATAGATACTCAGGCTGAACGTAATGTAAAATGTTACTACAAAACCGGTAATTATTGATCCTTTCAGGTTACTTTTCAGTTCATTTATCAAAAGATTCAGGTTCATTTAATCAGCCTCTCTTCCGGTATTATCCTCATAATAATGCATAAAGACTTCCTCAAGGTCCGGTTCGGTTATGGTGATCTTTTCTATGGGCAATTTTGAAAGTTCATTAAGAAGTACCGCTATTTCTCCCTGATAGAGAAAAGTAGCACCATGCCTGTTCTTTTTAAATGATATAATGCCTGGTGTTTTCAGCGCAATGTCCTCCGCATCGTTTTTTATAATATAAGTGATCCGGCTGAGGAGTTTTTCTTTTAACGAACCGATGTCATCTTCGTTAACAATTATGCCGTCTTTGATAATTGCTACCTTGTGGCAGACTTTTTCAACTTCGCTGAGGACATGAGAAGAGAAGAAGATCGTCGTGCCGTTCTCATTCTCTTCTTTTAATATATCATTGAACGTATTCTGCATAAGGGGATCAAGCCCGGAGGTCGGTTCATCGAGGATCAGCAGCCGGGGATTATGGATCAGGCTCTGAACGACCGCAACTTTCTTTTTGTTCCCCATCGAGAGGTCATCAATCTTCCTGGTAAGGTCCAGGTCCAGCATATCGACAAGTTGTTTAAAACGGTCGTTCAAGGGAACTCCATAGAAACGGGCTGAATACTCTATAAGTTCTTTTGCGGTCATATTCTCATAGTAATGTACTTCCGACGGGATAAAGCCGACAGTTTGTTTGATCTTCCGGCTCTCTTTCACAATGTCATAGCCAAATATCTTTCCGCTGCCGCTGGAAGGGAACAACAGGCTTAAGAGGAGGCGGATCGTGGTGGTTTTCCCGGCTCCGTTCGGACCTATAAAACCGAATATCTCGCCTTCTGGTATCTGCAGGTTTAAATCGATTATTCCCCTGGCTTTACCGTAGTATTTAGTCAGTCCTTGCGTTTCGATGGCAAACATCAGGAACCTCATTAATCTGATATTCCCCATATCAATTCTCTTAAAGAGTTTGACATGGATTTTTTAAATAATAATGCCAAGTTAATAAGTGAACCTTTCACTTGCAAAAGGAAAATGGCTTTCTTTGCAAAGAACTTATAAAAAAGGGCCTTTTAAATTCAATTCTAAGGCACTTTTATATTTAGTGAAGGTAAATGTGTGTTGTAGTTTAGAGCTTTACAGTGCCTATCAGCTGTAACGTACCCGGCAGTACAATCTACACCTGGTTTCCAAAATCTTCCACTTGCAGGGTAACAAAATAATGACCAATGACAAAATCCAAATGACCAATGAAGGAAAGAGATAACCACGAAGTCACGAAGAAAGCTGCCAGGAATTAAGGGGACATCATACTAATTCAAATGACCAATGACAAAATCCAAATGACCAATGAAGGAAAGAGA
>JBHPGK010000329.1:0-2249 GCA_042570605.1 Candidatus Zhuqueibacterota bacterium | reverse complement strand
TACTGTTTGTAAAGGATAATTAATTATTACAGGTAATATTTGAGTATTCATACAATTACGTCATGGTTTTTGATGGAGAAGGATAAAAATAAACCATTCAAAAATGTAGATATTCATTTCTATATATCCGAAATTGAATAGCAGGAGCGAAACATTTATAGAAATGTATGAGATTTGGAATGTCTTTTTCGTTTAAAATACTATGTCCTATAGTACAATTTTTTAATTGTTTATTTAGAGCAGATTCAATATCTTAATCTAATAGAATTATTTCCGGAAAAAACATCTAAATATTGTCCAAAAGTTTAAACAGAAAATAGCAAAATACAACAATTAATTTCTAAAAACGATTTGAGGGTGTAAAGATGAAAACTAAAAAGAAATTCGGTTTTTATTATTTCCTGATTTTAACAGTATTATTAATACTGCCCATTCAAGGCTTTTCTCAGCAGGGTGAGAAACAGGATTCGGAACTTTTTAAATGGCTGAAGACAATTCCAGGAATGGAAATTGATACGATAAGAGTGCCGAGAGATTCCGTTCCGGCTTATAAAGAGGCATACCGCATTATGCTTGAACAGCCGCTGGATCACAAAGATCCCGATGGAAAAAAGTTCAAACAGCAGATATATGTTTCTCATTTAGATAAGTCAAAACCTGTCGTGCTTGTTACAAGAGGATACACTATCGGCAGGAACAGGCCTGTCGAGTTAAGCAGGCTGCTGGATGCAAATCAGATCGTAGTCGAACACAGGTTTTTCTGGAAGTCTGTACCGGAAGAGATGGAGTGGAAATATCTCACAATAAAACAGGCTGCTGCCGACCATCACAGAATAACGACCCTTTTCAAACAGTTTTACAGTGGAAAATGGGTTAATACAGGTGTCAGTAAAGGCGGACAGACTGCTCTTTTCCACAGAAGGTTTTATCCTGATGATGTGGATGTGACCGTAGCCTATGTTGCACCAATAAACGCTGCATTGCACGATAAACGTGTAAATTTCTTTATTGATAAAAGGGTTGGAACACAGAAAGAAAGGGAACTGCTCCGGCAGTTTCAGATCAGAATACTGGAAAACAGGGATGCGGTTCTGCCCATATTTATTGAAGATACAAAGAAGAGCAAACTTACTTTTCCTATTGGAGATGAAATGGCGTTCGAATATATTGTGCTGGAATATACTTTCTCTTTCTGGCAGTATGGAGACGGGGACATTTCAAAAGTGCCCGGAGAAAACGCCACCCCGCAGGAAATGCTTGATCACCTGAAAAAGGTAGTTGGTTTTCGCACGTATTCAGCAAGCGGAATGAACAGCCCGTCCATGTACCAGAATCATACCGAGATAGGGTACTATAGTTATGTTGACGGGCATCTTAAACAACTGCTGAAAAAAGTCAAGGATCCAACAAATATAATTTTTGCACCTGAATATGAAAAGATAAAATTCGATCCTTCTGTAATTAAAGATATTACAAGATGGCTCATGTATGAAGGCAACAACATCATTTATATCAATGGCGGAAATGACCCCTGGGGTGCCCCTGTAATAGAATTGACCGGAAATACAAATGCTGTCAAAATTATTGTTGAAAACAGGAATCACGGAGTTAAAATAAGACATTGTACGGATAAGCAGAAAGATCTCGTATTCTCTCACCTGGAAAAATGGCTGGATATGAAGATCAAGAGGGATTGACATATATAATTGAGGGTAAAATAGTGCAAAGCTCAGAGTGCATGGTGCAGAGGGACTGAGAGAATTGTGTCATTCCCGACTGGATCGGGAATCTCTTACCATAACAGTCATTCTGAGTGGACAGAAGAATCTCATGGCATGTACTTCGTGGGGGTAGATTGCTTCTCCCGCCTGCAGCGTGATCGAAATGACACAAAAATAATTTATTAAACCTCCTGTAACCAAAATTTACATTGTTTCGTAAATATACTGGTCGATGTAAAATATTAAGGAGATAACATGGCCTCTGAACTGCTAATTGGATTTGTCATTTTATTGTCTATCATACTGTTAATTGATCTAATGACCTTCAGAGGATTGATCAGGTTAACCGGCGGGAAGCTTAAAAAAACTCTTAAGCGGATAATTTACTCTGGATTCTGGTTAATAACAGCGATTGCGTTTATTTCACTAATAGTAATTCTTTTTTCAGAGGAGATTAACGAAGGTGAAAACAGGACTTTAAATTTCGCTGTTACTTTTTTGACTATATTTTATCTGCCTAAACTGTTT
>JBHPGK010000328.1:0-2264 GCA_042570605.1 Candidatus Zhuqueibacterota bacterium | reverse complement strand
GTGGGCGTGGTGTATGCTTCATCATAAGAATTTGTGTGCAGGGAATTTGCTGCATCTATCCATGCTGTTAATGCCTGGAGGGATGTTCTAATGTCATTAAAATCTGCTTCACGCTCCTGCAGTGACCTGCCGCTGGTCTGTATATGGTAGCGCATTTTCTGGCTTTTTTCATTTCCGCTGTAGAGATCCCGAATAACAACAGCCCAAATTTTTCTTGCTACTCTTCCAATTACCGTATATTCTTCATCAAGACCGGTTGAAAAGAAATAAGAAAGATTTTTTGATAATTCATTTATGTCCATGCCCCTGCTGAGATAATATTCGACATATGTTAAACCGTTTGATAAGGTGTAAGCGAGCTGCTGAATAGGGTTTGCTCCTGCCTCAGCAATATGATAACCTGATATTGAAACAGAATAGAATTTTTTAACGCTGTTATTAATAAAATATTCCTGCATATCCCCCATAAGCCTCAGTGCAAATTCAAGTGAAAAAATGCAGCTGTTCTGGGCAATGTCTTCTTTTAGAATATCCGCCTGAGCAGTACCTCTGATCTTACTGAATACTTCTTTCCTGATCTCAACAATTTTTGTTTCCGAAGGAGCTTTACCTGTTTCCTTTTTGAACTTATCGATCTGCTGGTCAATTGCAGTATTCAGGAACATCGCTGTAATTGCCGGTGCAGGACCGTTAATGGTCATGGAAACGGACATTTTTCCGTCCCCCAGTTCAAATCCGTCATAGAGTTTTTTCATGTCATCCAGAGTGCATATACTGACCCCGCTTTCACCGATCTTTCCATAATCACCTTCACTTACATCCGGGTCTTCTCCAAAAAGTGTAATTCCGTCAAAGGCAGTAGAAAGCCGGGCAACAGGGTGCCCCTTTGAAAGAAAGTGAAACCTTCTGTTGGTTTCTTCCGGTGTTCGCAGTCCTGCAAACATTCTCGTAGGAGCCTGTCCTTTTCCCATTTTGAATGCATAGACACCGTTTACGAAAGGGAACCTGCCGGGAACATTTTCATATAACAAAAATTTGAGTCTTTCACCAAGGCAGGAAGATTTCGGAAGTTCGATTCTGCGCATTTTAATACCGATCTGGCTCTTGAAATCGTTATGTTCGCTTTCTTCGTAACATTTTACAAGCAGATCCCAGTCTTCAAGCATTTTCCTGCAGTCCGGATGCAGTGCATTTTTTGTCTTTTCTATTAAACCGTCTATATTTGCAGTACTGTCAATCTCTTTTGTTCTTTCAAGAGCGAATAGATCTCGTGCAATTTCCACCTGATTGTTGGCAAATTCGTTGTATTCTTTTACCTTTTCAACGGCATCACCAAGGTATCTTGAACTCTTGTGAGGTATGATAGGTTTGACATCAGAACAATAAGATTTATATTTTACTTTATCGGTGAAATTAAGATCACTTACAAGATTTTCGAATAAAATGTCTACTCCTCGGTCAATGTAATCGCTGGCATGAATTCCGAAAACTTTTTGTTTCCTGCCGTATTCCATTTGATTTACATGCGCCCTGTCAACTAATTCATCAAATGCAGATCTGGAACCCGGACGATCCATTTTATTCATTACATTATAATGTGCTTCATCTATCATGTCAATTTTTTCAAGCTGCAGTGCTGAACCGAATTCTCTTGTCATGATGTTTATTGTTAGATCACTTATCTCACTTATCCTTATATTCATTTGAGCCATACCGACTGTCTCTACTATTATAAGGTCATATCCGGCTGCATTGAAGATATCTACAGAGTCTTCAACCGCTTTGGATAATCCGTCAAGTGAACCTTTTGACGCAAGGCTTCTCATAAAGATGTGAGGATGATCGATGTAGTTCATCCTTATCCTGTCTCCCAGAAGAGCACCGCCTGTTTTTCTTGTCGGGTCAACCGATATAATGGCAGCTTTTTTATCATTGAATTTCTGATTGAATCTTCTTACAATTTCATCAATGAATGTAGATTTCCCAGCGCCTCCGGGCCCGGTTACGCCAACAATTTTTGCCGCTCTTACCGTTTTTAATTCGGAAATTTCTTTATTGATTTTATTTTGGATACTGCTTTTCTTCAGTTCGTTAAATCCCTCCAGAAGGGTTATCATCTTTCCTATTGACAGGTGGTCATCTTTTTGAATCTTTTCCGCCAGTCCTTCTATGTTATTTGTATAACTTCTTTTTAGCGCAAGAATGTCCTGAATAAAACTTTCATCTCCGGTTCTGTAAACCCCTGCGGCACCTCTTTCTTTAAG
>JBHPGK010000327.1:0-2270 GCA_042570605.1 Candidatus Zhuqueibacterota bacterium | reverse complement strand
CTTCAAGTCCTTTTTTATCTATCTCTTTATCTTCGGTCAGTTCCGGATATCCGCGTATACGCATGGGAAGGTCTTCAAGTGAAATTACTTCTCCTTTTGTAAGGATCATTGCACTTTGAATGGCGTTTTCAAGGTCCCGGACATTACCGCGCCAGCTGTAATTTTCCAGACAGTTCACAGCCAGGCGTGATATGCTGTTGATGTTTTTTCCGAGATTTTTGTTATGCTTGTCAATAAAATGTTCAACAAGCAGAGGTATATCTTCCTTTCTTTCTCTAAGGGGGGGTAATGTTATTGCAAATATGTTAAGACGGTAAAAAAGGTCAAGTCTGAATTTCCCTTCATCAACTGCCTGCTGAAGGTTAATGTTTGTCGCAGCTATTACTCTAACGTCTACCGGTATTAATTCGTTTCCTCCAATCCTTGTTATTTTCATCTCATCCAGAACGCGCAGCAGTTTTACCTGCGCATCCATTGGCAGTTCCCCCACTTCATCAAGAAATATCGTACCGCAGTGTGCATGTTCAAATTTTCCGATCTTTTTCTCTCTGGCATCAGTAAAAGCACCCTTTTCATGACCAAAAAATTCACTCTCTATCAGATTGACGGGTACCGCACCGCAATTCACTGCAACAAAAGGTTTGTCTTTTCTATTGCTGCTGTAATGAATTGCCGAAGCAACCAGTTCCTTCCCAGTTCCGCTTTCTCCCTGTATAAGTACTGTTGCATCTGTATCACCAACCTTGCACATCTGTTCAAAAACTGTATGCATTTTTGTACTGACACCGATAATATTCTTAAAACTGAATTTTTCCCGAAGCTGTTCCTTTAACCGTGATATTTCCTCGGTCAGTTTTTTCCTTTCAATTGCACGTTTTATTACAAGCAGGAGCTCATCATTATCAAAAGGTTTTGATATATAATCGTATGCACCTTTTTTCATTGCATCCACAGCCAGCGGAATTGAACCGTAAGCAGTTATTATAATAATTGTGCTGTCAGGATACTTTTCCCTTATTTGAGACATAGCTTCTACACCGTCAATTCCAGGCATATTCTGGTCCATAACTATCAGATCGGGCTGGTAGGAATCGACTACTTCTACAGCCTCTTCACCGCTTCCTGCTGCTTTGACTTCATATCCTTCATCAGATAATATCTTGGATAATATATTACAGATCTTTTTTTCATCATCTACAACTAAGATATTGGATATCATTTTAACTCCACATGATTTTTATATTCAACACTATACAATTTTTATAAAGCCGGAAGTGTTATCGTTACCTTGCTGCCATGGTCATTTTCATTCTCCTGGTAAGAAATGCTCTCAATTTCAATTTCGCCTCCATGCTGCTGAACAATACTGTATGAAATTGAAAGTCCAAGACCTGTTCCGTCTTTTTTCGTAGTAAAAAACGGATCGAATATATGCTCAATGTTTTTCATCGGTATTCCTTCGCCGTTATCCTGAATTATAATGAAAAAATAATTTTCAGGATTATCTGAGTATTTTTCATATTTTTTCTTCTTTTCAAGGGTAATATCTATTTTTCCATCCCTCTCTATAGCCTGCGTTGCATTCATAATAATGTTTAGAAAAACCTGTTTTAACTGCGAGGGATCCGCTATTAATTCATTCTGCTGAGTTTTTGAGTTAAATTCAATATTAATATTTTTCTTTTTTGCACCGGTTTCCACAAGATGAATCGTTTGCTGAATTACCTGGTTAAGGTTGATATTCTCCTTTAACGGCTTCCCGGGTTTGGAGAATGAAAGCAGTCCCTCGATTATATCATTGATCCTATCAACTTCTTCCATAAGCTCATTTACAAGCTGAATATTTTCTTCGTCTTTAAAAGACTTTTTTAAATACTGAATGGTGCTGCGTATTGAAGTAAGAGGATTCCTTATTTCGTGAGCAGCTCCTGCGGATAGCTGCCCAAGTGTGGCAAGCCTGTCAGCTCTGTACATCCTTTTCAGCCTGTTCTGCTGCTGCTGGTAAAGATAGGCATTTTCAAAAGCAAGTGCCGACTGGCCGAGAAGAGTTGTTAGCATTTCAAGAACATCATCCCCGATCTCTTCACCTGTTACTTTTTTACTTAAACATATTAATCCTGTTATCCTGTTCATTACGATCAGCGGAAAAATAAACTCTATTTTTGTCTCTGTTAGAATTCTCCTCTCTCTTTCACTAAAAAATTCAAATATTTGCGGACTCCTCGAAATTATCAGGTAAGTCTGGTTAACCGTAAACCACCGGATAAAGG
>JBHPGK010000326.1:0-2278 GCA_042570605.1 Candidatus Zhuqueibacterota bacterium | reverse complement strand
TAATATGAAAGGGAGTATCATGAAAAAATTTATCATCTTATTCTCAATAATAATCCTTGTATCGGTCAGCCTTGAAATTTTAACAGCCGATGAGGGAATGTTTACCCCTGACAAGATCAAATACCTGCAGTTGGAAAAGAAGGGATTAAAAATACCGGTTGAAAAAATATTTGATCCCCCGAATCCCGGGCTGTATGAAGCAGTGATAAGGCTTGGGGCTACATCCGAATTTGTAAGCTCTGACGGACTTATTTTAACCAATCATCATGTGGCATTCGGATCAGTTGCACGGATCTCTACAGTTGAAAAAGACTATATTACCGATGGATTCCTGGCAAAAACAAAAGACGAGGAAGTCCAGGCTCAAAGATATACAGGGAGAATTATGAGACTGTATGAGGACGTCACAAAGGATGTCTTAAATGGTGTAAAAGATAACATGACTGAGGAGAATAGAACTGAAAAAATAAATGAAAACAGGGAAAAGATACTGGAAAAAGCCAGGAAAAAACATAAGGATATCGAAGAAATAAATATCAGCTCATATTATGACGGGAATAAATACTACATGATCGGATATTTTGTAATAAGAGATATTCGTATAGTATATGTACCGCCAAAATCCATAGGAAATTTTGGCGGTGACGTGGATAACTGGGAATGGCCGAGGCATACAGGGGATTTTTCCTTCTTAAGAGCTTACGTCAGCCCGGACGGAAAAGGCGTGGGATACTCCCCTGATAATGTGCCGTATAAACCAAGGACATGGTTCGAGATCGAGACCGGAGGAAGGAATGAAGGTGATTTCGTTTTTATTATGGGTTTCCCGGGGAGAACTTACAGGTACAAAAGTTCCTATTATTATGAAGACAGGTTAACCTCCTATTATCCTTATTATAGTGATTACCGGGGAGCAAGAATAACATTTCTGGAAAATGAAATGAAACAGAGCAAGGAACTCGAACTCAGGTTCATTCAGACAACAAAAGGGATGAATAACGGCTATAAAAAAGCATGCGGTATCCTTGAATGGTACAAAAGACACGGTATAATCGAGAACAAAAGACAAAAAGAAAAGGAATTTACAGAATTTATCAATAAAGACAAAAAACTAAGAGAAAAATTCGGAAATGTGCTTACAGAGATGAAAGATCTGTATACTGAAAAACAGAAATATAATGCCCTGAACAACGCGTTAAGTTCATTTGGATATTCCGATATTATGAATGCCGCATCATCAATTTGTACTTACAGTATTGAAAAGACAAAACCGGATAAGGATAGAAACAGAAGATACAGAGAACAGAATATTGACAGGTTGCAATCCCAGATCAAACGCAGTATGAGCACCGCATATTTACCTCTTTTAAAATATGATTTTAAAGCAGGACTGCTGTGGATGGCAAAACTTCCGGAAAACCTGAGAGTGCCCGAAATAGAAGAATTATTACTGAGAGCTTCAGGTATAACACGTGAAGAAAAAATTGATAACATAGTTAAAGAGGCTTTTGATAATTCAAGGCTTTTAAATCCTGAAAATATTGATAATTTCTTTGAATTCAGCACGGAAGACCTTCTTAATTCTGATGATATTTTTATTAAAGTGGCAGCAGGACTTTACAATGCTTCGGAAAAGATATCTGAGTTTAACCGTGATTTCAGGGAGAGGGAAAACATCCTGAGCAGAACTTATACCGCCGGGATGATGAAATTTGACGAGTCAAAAGGTAAAGTGCTTTACCCCGATGCAAACAGTACTTTCAGATTTAATTATGGACATATAAAAGGACTTGAGCCGAGAGACGCTGTATATTACAAACCGTTCACGACTTTAAACGGTATAGTGGAGAAATATACCGGAGAAGACCCGTTCGATGTACCACAGCAGCTTCTTGAGCTCGCTAAAAACAGGGATTACGGCAGATGGGCAACCCCGGAATTAGGCGATGTGGCTGTATGTTTCCTGGATAACCTGGATACAACCGGCGGAAACTCGGGAAGCCCGGTTTTGAATGCATACGGTAAACTCACAGGCTTGCATTTTGACAGTAATTACGAAGGTTTAACCGGTGATTTTACATATATACCGGAATATAAAAGAAGTATTGAAGTTGATATTCGATATGTTCTGTTTATAGCTGAAAAAATGGGTGCCGGCTTTCTGCTTGATGAGATGGGAATAAAATAATATTGTATGTTCACAAACCTAACAGATGTTAAAAACCTGTTAGGTTTAATTCAGGAGAATTAAGAAGGTCTTCCGTGCTGAATTCAAAGA
>JBHPGK010000325.1:0-2281 GCA_042570605.1 Candidatus Zhuqueibacterota bacterium | reverse complement strand
CAAGCCAAAAAGCCATTTATGACCGCTTGTGGCATAAAAATCAGGATCAATATCTTTAAGATCAACCGGCATCATTCCCGGTGGATGAGCACCGTCAAAACATGTGAAGATATTTTTACTCCGGCACAACTGGACAATTTCTTTCGCAGGAAATATCATCCCTGTTGTACATGGAATGTGATCAATAGAAACAACGCGGGTTTTTTTTGTAATATTCTTTTCTATTATTTCAAGATTACTTTCTCCGGTAAGATCAGGTTCGATAAGTTTGATCTTTATTCCAATTTCCTTCATCAGAGCCAGCCATGGTATGGAGCCTCCGGGATGTTCATGCGAGGTAAGTATTACTTCATCACCCTTTTGCAGAGGCAAACTTCGAACAACAATATTCATCCCTTCAGTCGTATTACGGGTTACTGCAATTTCCTCAGGGTCTGCGTTCAGCAGCTTTGCTGCCTTTTCATTTACTTTATGAACATCCCCATGACCGGTTTCACATATAGTTTCCAATTTATAAGTCCATTCTGTAACAGTGTCGATTACTATCCTCGGAGAAGGTCCTAATCCGGAAGTATTAAAATAATACCGGTCAAACGTCAGCGGAAACTGCATCCTGACCATTTTCCAGTATTTCTCATCCTCAGCATTTCCGTCTCTTAAAAGATGAATTTCATCCTTATTAAGAGCTTTCTCAGGGTAATCATAACTGTTTTGTGTCAATTCATTAATTAAAAATGGTGATAATATCCCTCCGGCAAAGGTTTTTGTAATAAAACTTCTTCTTGAAAGATGTTTTTTCATGCTGCACCTTTATTTTAAATTTATTTCTTTTCTGTTAGCAATATCATTTACAACAAAAAAGACCAGTCTTCCGGCAGATTCCATTGCATCTGGATTTAGACGAAGCGGTATATCTCCCGGGTGATGATATGGTGATCTACCTCCCATATAGTATAAAAACACCGCAGGAATATTTTGACTTGCAAATGGCCAATGATCCGAATTCCGGGACATAGGTCTGTCTTTTATTGTGTCATGTATAAACCAGGAATTGTAAAATTTAAACAGATTCTGAAAATTTTTAAACTTTTGTCCGCCAACCACCATAATCCCGTCATATCCACTCCCGATAACATCCATATTCACCATAGCAACAGTTTTTTCCAGCGGAAACAATGGATTAGCGACATAATGGAACGCCCCGATAAGTCCCATCTCTTCTCCCGTGAAAAGAATAAATAACAGGCTTCTTCTGGATTTATATTTTGCTGTGGCAAAAGCTTCCGCTATCTCTATAACAATTGAACTTCCCGAACCGTTATCGTTTGCACCGTGAAAAATCAGGTCACCCCATTTGCCGATATGATCAAGATGTGCACCAACGACTACAACTTCATTTTTCAGTTCAGGATCACTTCCTTCCAGATAACCGACAACATTCATTGCAGGAGATTGTTTTTTAAATTCCGTTTTAACATTTAGATAAACCTCGCTCCTTAAATCAAACGACAAAGGTCTGGATGTCTCACTTATTTTATCTTTTATTGCTTTAACGTCCCAGCCGGTTCCTGAAAGCAAATTGTTAAATACTTTCGAATTTGCATTAATTATGGGAAAAGATTTAAATGAGAAAGGCCTTACAACTCCAATTGGATTTCTTAATATTATTATCCCTTTAGCTCCATTATTCAGACAGTACCCGGCTTTTTGGTTTGTTGAATTTCGTCCATCCCAATCAACATTTTCAATTGGAGGTACACCATCCATTACAAGTACCACTTTATCCTCTATTTCAATACTTTCAAAATCATTATAATTTATTCCCGGATTATTTATACCGTAACCTGCAAAAACGCATTTCGCCCTGAAATCTCCGCTTCCTGAAATACCGTTTGGGAGGAACTCGGACATTAATTTATACTCAGTAGAAACAGTATCATTCCCCCCTTTACCATTCGGGATAAAATTGAAAGAAATTAAAACACCCGGGTCGGTTATTTCATTGATATCAACACTGAATTTTAGCTCCGAACGGTGAAATTAATCCAAATTTCCTAAATTCATCTGCAGTATATCCGGCAGCTTTTTTAAAGCCTTCGGTTCCTGTACCCCTCCCTTCATATTTATCGGATGCGAATTCTTTAACATATTCCATACATTCATAGGAGGTGATACTGCGGGCAGCAGATAAAACCTCCTGAAGCTTCATTCCTAATATTTTTTCATCAATTGAAAATGTTGATTGGGATGGACGAAATTCAACAAACCAAAAAGCCGGGTA
>JBHPGK010000324.1:0-2293 GCA_042570605.1 Candidatus Zhuqueibacterota bacterium | reverse complement strand
GTCTGTCGGAAAATTGGATTATGGCGCCCATATCTTAGTCGTATTCCGATTAAGGAGTCTGTAAAGAATTTTGTGTAAATGGATTTTTAAAGGATAAAAACCGATAGTAAAAAGGTAACCATTTACACAGGAGGAAAGATGGACAAGATACCACCCGAATTAATAGAACAATTGATGAAAGACTACAAGACTCCGGAAGACCTGATAGGTAAAGAAGGTTTACTAAAAGAGATTACAAAGGCGCTTTTAGAGAAGGCATTGGATTCAGAATTAACAGAGCAGTTAGGTTATGAGCGAAATGCATTAACCGGCAGAAACAGTGGTAATTCCCGTAACGGCAAGAGTAAAAAGACCTTAAAAACCGACAGCGGTGATATGGATATATCTGTTCCGCGAGACCGCAATAGTGAGTTTGAACCAACCATAGTCAAGAAGGGACAAAGAAGATTTACAGGCTTTGATGACAAGATACTGTCCATGTATTCCCGTGGAATGACGGTACGCGATATACAGGATCATCTTGAAGATATTTATAATGTCGAGGTTTCACCCGAGTTGATTTCGACAGTAACCCATGGAGTACTTGAGACGGTTCGTGAGTGGCAGAACAGACCTTTAGACGAGCTTTATCCAATCGTGTTTTTTGACGCATTAAGGCTGAAAGTCAGAGATGACGGACGAATAGTGAATAAGGCAATATATCTTGCTATAGGGATAGATTTAGAGGGACAGAAAGACATTTTAGGGCTCTGGATCGAGAAGAACGAAGGTGCAAAGTTTTGGCTGAATATATTTACGGAGCTTAAGAACCGTGGGATGAAGGATGTGCTGATCGCCTGTGTAGACGGTCTAAAGGGACTACCAGAGGCAATTGAGACAGTATATCCCGATACGGAAGTACAGCTATGCATAGTTCATATGGTCAGAAACTCATTGAAATTTGTTTCTTATAAAGACCGTAAGAAGCTAGCTTCCGATCTTAAAAATATCTATCGGGCGGCAACGGTCGATGAGGCGGAAACATACTTAGCCGAATTCAAGAAAACCTGGGATGACAAGTACCCGATGATCGGTAAATCATGGGAAAATAACTGGCCGAGAATAATACCGTTCTTTGCATACCCGGAAGAAATACGGAAAGTCATTTACACGACCAATGCAATTGAATCGTTGAATAATTCACTTAGAAAAGTAACAAAAAACAGAAATAGCTTTCCAAATGACGATGCAGCCATTAAATTACTTTACATGGCTCTCCAGAATATCATGAAAAAATGGACGATGCCGATACAAAATTGGGCTCTGGCTGTTCAGCAGTTTTCTATAAGATTTGGAGAAAGATTAAAGACATGAACCTTGTACGTTTGTTCACTATCCCCCTTAAGGGGGATAGTTTTAAAGGAGTGATATTTAATAACCATGAATTCCCATTTACACAAAAATATTTACAGAGCCCTAAATCTTTGTTTTTTCTATTTAATCCTAATAGTGTAAAAACTAATTCAATAAGTTTAAATGGATCTTTTATATCATTTATAATTGATAAAGCTAATGATTTTGCCTCTTCAAAGCTATTACATCTCTTTGGAATTACATTAATATTTTTAAGAAGTACCTTAACTTCATTTAAATTAAGACCTTTTATAAGTAATCTCCAAGTCTTAGCAAAATTTCTTTCTAACTCTGAAAAATTCCCATCTTGCCATCGGTAAAAAGCTTCAACTTCTGGAGCAACATTATAAATAAAACCTTTTTTCCCTTCAGATTTAATAGGTTTACCACCTGCTATAATTATTCTGCCATCTAACGGTACGTTATTTCCTAATAATTCAGCCATACAAATATCTAAATGAAAAATATTAGGTTGTGCATTCATATTAGGAGTTTTTTTGGCGATTATTCTTACTTCATCTTCTGAAGTCCTACCAGATTTAATAACTTTTGCTAAATCTGCAAGTGTTTCTACATAAAAAATAGGAGTTATAACTGTCATGAAAAATTTATCAAACCATACTGATTCATCAAGGCTTAGAGATTGAAGGACTGATTTATCAAATAATAAAGGAGGTTCCATTATTTCAGAACTTTTTTTTACTTATTCTAAAATGAGTTATCATCACGTATTAAGAATTACCTGTTATTTATCTTTTTCCGCTAAAATTTTCTTAGCTTCTTTTAAATCAATTTTGGCATGATGTCCATGTTTTTCCAATAAATGTAATAAATTAGAACCATTTAAGAGATTTATATGGAACTGTAGTTAATGAAGGAGCAACGAAAGGAATATTAGTAT
>JBHPGK010000323.1:0-2300 GCA_042570605.1 Candidatus Zhuqueibacterota bacterium | reverse complement strand
GTTATATATTTATGAATCATGATTCTAATTCTTTTAGAAGGAGTAATTAATGGAAAAATTTGATCTGAAAAAATTTCAGGAAGTTGGGGGTTTAGCAGCAGTCGGTGCAAGTTACAGAGAAGCTTTTATTTTACTTACCGCTGTTCATCTGGACTTATTTACTACCATATCTGAACAGAAATTTACAGCGGAAGATATTGCAGAAATATTAAAATTCGACTTGAGAGCGACAATTGTTTTTCTTGATGTATTATCCAGTCTGAATTATCTCAAAAAAGAGAAAGATATTTATAAAAATTCATATTATACCAGCCGCTATCTTGTCAAAGGGAAAACGGATTATGCCGGTGATATATTGAAAAACAGTTTTGACCAGATCCCGCTCTGGGCAAATATTGAAAAAGTCTTGAAAACCGGTAAACAGATAGATTTTGTCCAAACAGAAAAAACAGCGGAAGAGAAGAGACATTTTCACCTTGCAATGGCTGAGAAAGGAGTATTTGCTGCACAGACAATTCTTGAACTGATTGATTTGGGTAATATTAAAAATATGCTTGATGTGGGAGGTGGAGCAGGTACATTTCCCATCGTATTTTGTCAAAAATATGATGATTTAAAATGCGTAATCATCGACTTGCAGGAATCGACAGATTTAGCTGAAGAACGGATAATAAATGCCGGACTTGAAGAAAGAATTACTACAAAAACCGGAAATATATTTGATACAGACTATGGGAAAGGTTTTGACCTTGTTTTTATTTCAAACATCATTCATTTTCACAGCATAGAAAAAGCAAAAGAATTGTTCAAAAAATCTTTTAATGCACTTACTGAAGGCGGTAAAATAATTGTAAAAGATTACATACTGGATGAAAGCAGGCTCTTCCCAAAAGAATCGACTCTTTTTTCATTAAGTATGCTGCTTAGCACTGAAAACGGGAACTGTTACACCAGCAGAGAGATCAAATCTTCTTTAGAGGAAGCGGGCTTTAATAATTTCAATTTTGTTGATTTATCTGATCATTCTAAAATGATCATTGCTCAAAAATAGTATGTTTTTAAGTGGTTAATATGCAAGGATATGAATAACCCCTCATTTTAATCAATGAGGGGTTATTTATTACCAAATTTATTTTAATTCAAAAGACTTAAATAATTTTCCGCCTTTAAGACTGTCAAACGAAATATTGACTTTTCCTCTCCCTTTAACTATCCATTGAATTATTTTTGTGCTATTACCTGATATCCCGTTTTTTAATAATATTCTTTGCGGTCTTTTGTCTATCGCATCAATTTCACCCGTCCATTTATTTTGAACTATTCCTGCAAGTAATATTTCAATATTATTACCTTCAATTTTTGCGATATCTCCCCGATGCAGATTTTTATTTGCAGCATGTGCTGCTACAGAAGGAATTATTCTTTCATTTCGTATACTAACATTTATTTTATAAACGTCCTTGTCAATTTTTTCTGTTTCAACTTTTTCCAGTTTCAAAAGAGGCATCTGCTCTGCATGAAAGAGTGTAAATGCAGTATTTCTATGACAGGTTTCTTCGAGTAAGAACAGCGGATTAACTCTTCTTGAAAGCTTTTTCCATCCTCCGATCTCTATTTCACCATAGACCGGGTGGTTATATGGTTTCCAATCTACAAACATATCTCCAAACTCAAGGTAATCATTAAATTTAAGTCTTTCCATTTCACTTTCAGATCTGTCTCTGGATCTTCGATCAACCGTTTTATTGTAATATTGTGAAGAACTGAATATCTCATTAGAAAAAGTAAAAATCCCTTCCATCTTAAATGTCCAATCCAGAAAGCCGCCCCAAACTGTATATAAGTCCTTCCAGATGACAATATACCTGTAAAAAGGAAGCATTTTTTCTCCTTCTTCCCCCAGATAGTCGTAAACTCTAATGTCGGAAGATGGAAAATCTCCTTTGTCTTTGATACCTGGTCCCCTTAATATCATGCCGCCGCTGTTATGATAAGACTGAACACCTGCAATATTCGGATGGGATTTAATAAAATCTGCCACTGCTTTAGATTCCGGGAGGTGAAGCGGATAATTATATGCCCCTCCCTGGACATAGTTCGGCTGCCACTCTGAAGGCCAGTCTCTGTTTGCGTCATACCCACCAGGTCCATCTTCGTTTATTCTTCCGTCTCCGTCATTGTCAATGCCCTCACTTCCTAAGTTAATATAATCGCCAACTTGCCCCGGTTCTACCTGAACCATTATTCGTGGGTCTTTATGGTGAAGTTTATAATCGCCGTTAGGAACTTTTTTTCTCATC
>JBHPGK010000322.1:0-2305 GCA_042570605.1 Candidatus Zhuqueibacterota bacterium | reverse complement strand
GGACTCATACTGTGATTTTTAAATTGACAGTACTGTATGTTAGATTATCATTATCGGAATCCGTCCCTGATATATAAAAACTTAATTCACTGCCGATATAAGCAGTCTTTGAACCGATTGTTTCAAGAACTGGTGCGCGGTTTACATTATTAACAAGTATATTGACAGAAACCGAACTTGTACCTCCGCTTCCGTCATCAGCGGTAAATTCAACTGAATAACTGCCTGCATCTGAATAGCCCGTATACCACAAGAACCGGACACTATCCCCGGAATTGGTTATAGTACTCCCGGACGGGCGGTCAGAAACACTGAATGTCAGGCTGTCTCCGTCTGCGTCAGTTCCCCTGACAACAAAACTTAAGGTATCCCCTTCATTTACAGATTGAGCACCGGGACCGGACAATGCCGGAGTCCTGTTAACAATTATAGTTACATTCTGGTGATCAACAGCACCTGACTGGTCCTGAACATGAAAAGTAACTTCAAAAGTACCGTTCTGGTTCACCGAGGGTACCCATGTAAAAGTTTTCTGATTTGATCCGGTTGAAACAAAAGTTGCTCCCAGCGGTCTCCCCAGGACACTGATGCTCAATGTATCCGTGCTGTCTGCATCGACAGCCACCACATTGAACTGCATCGAATCACCTACATTTACATATTGCGGTGTGGTTATATCCTGGATCGAGGGTCCCCTGTTGACATCCGTTACGGTGATACTTAAAGTATCTGTCACTATTGCCCCTTTACCGTCATCGAGTGTTAGAGCAATATTATGAGTTCCTGCCTGGTCATAACCGGGTATCCATGAAAAAGCCCGGGTATCCGTAGAATCGTAATGTGCACCAGCCGGAATTCCTCCGGATGTTCCATAGGTAATTGCATCTCCGTCATTATCCACAGCAGAAAGTGTCAAATTAAGTATCTGACCTTCACTTATCGTCTGTGTTGTTAAAGCCGGGCTGAAATAAGGCAGTTGATTTACGTCTGTCACGATTATCTGGAAACTTTCAGAATAGGTTGCTCCTCTGCCGTCATCAGCCGTAAAAGTGATAGTATATATCCCTGCCTGGCTGTAGCCCGGAGTCCACGTGAAAGTTCTTGTGCCGTCATTGTACGTCGCCCCTGTCGGAAGCGTAGTAGTTAAACCTGGCGGAAGAACTGTGGAAGTAGTTACCGTAGGCACATCACCGTCCGCATCCGTTACAGTTAAAATGACGGAAAAGAGTGAATCCTCTGCCATCGTTGTGTCAGCGATCGCTGCAATAAGCGGTCTTATATTAACATTTATACTGACGGTATCATATGCAAAACCGTCTCTCTCATCATTAACTTTGAATATTACAGTATCATATCCTGCCTGAGAAGTATCAGGAGTCCATGAAAATACCCTTGTCCCGATCGAGTCAAAAGTCGCTCCTGTCGGAAGACCGATCACATTAAAATGCAGATCCTGAGTCTCACCGGAATCCGGGTCAGCTGCAGTAACCGTGAACTGAATGGTCTCGCCTGCAACAACTCGTTGGTCCGAAATAGGCGAAATTACCGGAAGTCTGTTCTCTAAATACCTGTAAAATCCCCTTACTTCTGTGCCGGCGTATATAAGATGAGGTGTAGCTTTATATACATCAAGTGAGAGTACTACCCCGTTCTCGAGCCCGGATGTAATCGGAGTCCACGTAGTATACGGAGATTCCAGTTTATGTACTCCTCTGCTGTCTGTTCCTGCAAACAGCCTGTCGGTTCCTGTCGTATCGATAGCCAGGGACAGGACACGGTTATCCAAAAGCCCCGTGCTGATCTGGGTGAAAGTTGCACCGGCATCATCAGATTTATAAACGTAGTTCCCGTTTGAACCAATATACAGAACACCGTTATACTGCGGATGTACAAATCCGGATGTCACTGAAGGACTTCCTGAGACCGCTCCGCGGTATGTCCAGGTATTTCCCGCATTTTCCGTACGGTAAACTTTTCCTGCACTGCTGACGGCAAATACTATGCTTGGGTTTACTGTGCTTACAGCCAGTACATTGATCGATGTACTGTCTGAAGCGAGCCCGGAATTGACCGGTGCCCAGCTTGTACCCTGATTTGTGCTTTTAAATACACCGCCTCTTGAGCTGGTATATAGTACATTTGCATTTTGGGGGTCTACGGCAAGATCATACATCACCGAATCGGTAAGTCCAGTGCTTAATCTTGTCCAGGTCGGCAGGAATGCTCCGTTATCGTTCCTCCATACTCCAATACTATCGGTAATAGCCACCACTTTATCGGTACCTGAAGTATCGAGGATCAGTTT
>JBHPGK010000321.1:0-2357 GCA_042570605.1 Candidatus Zhuqueibacterota bacterium | reverse complement strand
AACACGATACAACTGCAAATACAATCCCTCCCATCATTGAAAGACCGGCAATTCCAAAACTACCTTCCCCATGAAACGGATTTATTATATCCAGCCATTTGCCCCGGAATTCGTTTAAATGAAAAATTACATACAAAAACCTGGATCCAATTAGAGAAGAGATCACTATTATTACAGACATGTCAAGAACGGTTTCTCCCTTTATACCTTTTTTAACTGCATATCTCTTGGTTAAAAAGATACCAATTAGAAATGCGACCATCAATAACAGGCCATAAGATCGTAATTCAAACCAGCCAATTTTAAATATATTCGGATACATTTTCAATACCTCGTTATTTAGAATGCATAGAAATATTCAGCAGCAGTCCTGACATTATCATAAAAGTGAACATTGCAGAACCCCCATAACTTATAAAAGGCAGGGGCAGCCCTGTAATAGGCATAAGTCCCACTGTCATACCTAGATTTATAAAAACATGAAAAACAAAAACCGAACAAATCCCGATTGCCGTCAAAGTTTCGAATTTATTTTTTGCTTTACAGGCTATATTTATCCCCTTTAAAATAAAAATATAAAATAAAAATATAACAACTGAAGCACCAACAAAACCAGATTCCTCTGCAATTACTGAAAAGATAAAATCTGTATGCTGTTGAGGTAAAAATCTTAGCTGCGTTTGAGTACCTTTCAGAAAACCCTTTCCAGATACTCCTCCTGAGCCTATAGCTGTACGGGACTGCAATATCTGATACCCAGCATTCTTAGGGTCAAGGTCCGGATTCAGAAAAACTTTCAGACGCTGCTGCTGGTAGGGTTTGAGTTTTCCCCATAAAAAAGGCGTTGTCTGTCCTACAAACAAATTCAATAAAACAGCAAGCACTATAACATAAATATTTTTTTTCATAATAAGCAGTATAAAAAACAGAACTATAAGCCACAGTAATAAGAACAGCAGCTTAATTGAGAAAATTGCGCTTACTAAAGGAGTAATCATCAGAAACAAAGCAAAAACCGGAATACCTGCCCAATAAAGAATAGGTATAAAAATAGCGGTAAACACAAGACAGGTTCCTAGGTCGGGCTGTTTAAATATTAAAGCTAAAGGGATTGTAATTATCAGTATGGAGAAAAATATATCCTTATAAAAGTTGAAGCTCACTTTATTTGATGAAAGATACTTGGCAAGAACAAGAATCACGGCAATCTTTGCAAATTCGGACGGCTGAAGACCAAAAGAGCCAAATCTTATCCATCTGACAGAGCCGTATCCTTTATATCCTATAAAAAACACGGAAATCAAAAGTATAATTGATAATGTATAGAAAAAATATGCGAAAGAATTATGATATCGCAGAGGAATTACAGAAACAAACAACATTAGCATAAAACCGATCAATGCCCAGATAATCTGCCTTTTAAAATTTTCATTTAACGTAGTATTATCCGGCTGATAAGTTGCACTGTATATAGAGACTATCCCGATAATAACCAGACAAAAAATCGATATTATCAATAAATAATCGAGTTTGTGCCAAAAACCAATTTTTCTTTTCTGGATCATTTTATTTAATTCTGTGCGAATTTATTCTTTGAGCTAAAATAATATCTCATAATTCTTCCCGCAATTGGTGCAGCTACAGCACTACCCATCCCCGCATTTTCGACTATAACACTTATTGCAATTTCAGGATCCTCCAGAGGTGCAAATGAAATAAACATGGCGTGATCCTCACCCTGAGAATTCTGGGCAGTCCCGGTTTTACCTGCAACTTTTATTCCCGGCACCCTTGCTGATTTTGCAGTTCCATTTTGGGTATCCACAACCATGTTCATACCTCTTTTTAATATTTCGAAAGTATCATCAGAAATACCAGGAACTGAAAACTGGTCATAATTTTCATATCTTCGTTCACCTGTAGTTGAATTTTCATAATATTCCAGAAGATGAGGTTCATGGTATCTTCCGTTATTTCCAATCTTAAGAGCAAACATTGCCATTTGAAAAGGTGTGACCAGTGTTTCACCCTGACCGATAGCCAGATTTAACAAATTGCCTTTTGTCCAACCGTTAATACCATCCCTTTTATCAAAATACTCTTTATCAGGAACTAATCCAGCTACCTCACCCGGGAGATCAATCCCGGTTCTTGAACCAAAACCAAATCTTTTCATATAATCATTCCATGTTTCGAGCTCAACTTCCAGCATGAGTTTATAAAAGAAAACATCACAGGACCGCTGAATTCCACTCAATAATTTCATTTTCCCATGACCGCCTTCTAACCAGCATTTAAACGTCCTTATACCGAATTCAAGGTATCCAGGGCATGGAATGCTCCAGTCTAAATCGATA
>JBHPGK010000320.1:0-2359 GCA_042570605.1 Candidatus Zhuqueibacterota bacterium | reverse complement strand
AAAAGGAACCGATAAAAACTTCAAAGCAAAAATCTTCTCAAACTTATCGGAAAAGAAACAACAAATAGTTAAAGATGAAATGCTCTATCTCGGTCCGCAGAAAGCTTCTTTGGTTGATCAAGCGAGAAAAGAATTGTTGAATACGCTAAGAAAAAAGCAGCAGTTGGGCAGGATAATCTTTGAAGGCGACACAGATTTTGAAAAATGGGTCGAATAAAGGAGAATTTTTATGAAGATAAGGATTTCACTGAGCTTCCTTGTAATGTTCTTTTTGCTGATGTACTGCAGTGAAACAACTCAGGACAGCGGAATTAATACGCCAACTGTTTATGAACCATATATTATAGAGGCTGTGTTATGTCTTGAAGTAGTAGATGGCCTCCCGGCTGGTATCACAAATATTTTTACTACAAATGACGAAATCCATATATGGATAGAATGGGACAATATATATGATAGAAACACGGTTTCAGTTAACTGGATAAAGCCTAACGGCAGCATTGAAGCTGATGATTCTGTCACTTTTACTGCCAGGGACGGCAGGAAAGTTACGTGGTTTGCACTTGATCCGGGAGACTTCATTGACAAAGGTTTCTGGGAGATCGAAATACTTCTAAACGGTCATTTTCAGAGAAGTTACCTGTTTGAACTAATCTAAGCAAATGAAAATGTTTCGTATTTCTTTTTATCCTTCCCGAACGGAGAAATCTCTCTTAATTTTTCAATAATTGGAGGTAAAATTTCAATTACGTAATCAATTTCATCTTCTGTGTTATATCTTGACAGGCTGAATCTGATCGATCCGTGTGCTGCAGTGTAAGGAATACCCATTGCCCTTAAAACGTGGGACGGTTCCAGCGACCCGGATGTACATGCAGAACCGGAAGATGCAGCTATCCCTCTGTCATCCATATGTAATAATATTGCTTCACCTTCGATATATTCAAAACTGACATTCAACGTATTAGACAGTTTGTTTCTTCTATCGCCATTAATTAAAGCTCCCTCGATCTTATCGACTAATCCGTTTTCAAGTTTATCACGGAGAGCTTTTATACGGGGGCTTTCACTCTCCATGTGTTTTTTACTCAGTTCAGCAGCTTTACCCAGACCAATAATATATGGAACATTTTCCGTCCCGCCGCGCCTGTTTCTTTCCTGGTGCCCGCCAATAATAAATGGCCTGAATTTTGTACCTCTCTTTACATAAAGCGCACCTATACCCTTAGGAGCATGAATTTTATGTCCTGAAAGCGTGAGCATATCGACAGTGTTCTCTCTCATATTAAGATTTATTTTTCCAACAGCCTGAACACCATCTGTATGAAAAAAAACTTCTCTGGACTTCACTATTTTCCCGATTTCTTCAATTGGAAAGATCACCCCTGTCTCATTATTTGCATACATAATAGTTACCAATGCGGTATTATCTGTTATCAAATTTTCGAGTTGGTTCAGGTCTAAATTCCCTTTTTTATCAACATCGAGATATGTGATTTTGTAACCGTTCTTTTCAAGGAAGCTGCAGTAACTTAAAACAGCAGGATGTTCGACGCGAGTGGTTATGATATGTTTTTTGTCCGGATTTTGCCGAACTGCTGAATTTATCGCAGTATTATCGCTTTCAGTCCCGCAGCTGGTAAATATTATTTCAAAAGGTTCTGCACCAATTAATGCAGCAACTTTTTCTCTGGCTTCTTCTATTTTCTTTTCAACCTGGCCGCCAAAATTGTGCATACTTGAAGGATTACCATAGTATTCCTTAAAATAAGGAAGCATTTCTTCTAAAACCTCAGGTGCAACCATCGAGGTTGCGTTGTTATCAAGGTAAATTGTTTTCATTATGGTCTCCTATTCTTCGACGCTTTCTACAACGAGATCCTCCGAAACATATTCTTTCAATTTAGCTTCAACCCAGTCTTTTAAAGTAAAATGAGCGCTTGGGCAGGCAGAACAGGACCCTCTAAGTGCTACTTTTACGATGTTTTCGGATACATCTATAAGTTCAATATCACCGCCATCTTTTTTTAATGCTTCCCTTATCTCTTTATCTATTGTGTCCTGGATCATAAATATTTTCTGAATATTAGTCAATTTCTTTTCCTTTTCAGGCTCCATGGATTCTTTTTTATCTTGAGTCATCTCTTTTCTGACTTTTTCTATAATATCTTCAATTTCAGTCAGGCATCCGCCGCACCCGCCACCCGCTTTGGTATAATGCGTAACTTCTTCGACTGTTTTTAAATCATTTTCCCGGATTGTCTTTTCAATTTTTCCCTCAGTAATACCAAAACAGGTACAAATTATTTTACCTTCATTTTCTTCAACATGCTCAACATCGATTCCTCTATATTTCTTC
>JBHPGK010000319.1:0-2379 GCA_042570605.1 Candidatus Zhuqueibacterota bacterium | reverse complement strand
ATCTCCAGCTTCTCAACAGACGCGTCCGCTCGATCGACGGTCCGGAAGGAATTCTTGAAGATGACCGCTACAAACACAAAGAAGGTAATGTCAAGTTTGAAGTATTTATCGGCGGTTTCGGGAGCGCTTATTACCGCAGTGTTTATTATTTTGTACAGGGTGTAAGACTCGGTGAATTCATAATCGATCTCACCCAGAATTTCAATAAGCTGATTATTTCTCTTATAATTTGAGTACCTGTCGACTATTGTAGTCATGCAGGTCTGCAGCTTTTTATCGGTAAACTTGCCGATAAGCTCCAGGAAGCCTTTGGGTATATAGTCTAAATGACGTGCAATCTTATCGACAATGAATGTTATTTTTTTGGGGAAATCCGGAAATTTTTTACTCTCGACCTTCCATTTCTGGAGAAGATTTTTGAATATCTCCTCTGCTTCTTTCTCCCGGATATGATGATGGAACAGGTTTGCCAGGGCGGTGAATATCTCCTCATTTTTGCCGTTATAATAGCTGTTTTTAAGTAGAAACTCCTCCAGTTTGGTACGTTCGAGGGTCTTATCCACCTCGACCTTTTCCTTCATGTCCTTGTATTCTTTCTCGATTTCCCAGTTAAATAACTTTCTACCTTCCATAACATCCGTAATATAATATTTTATTTAAATTTGTCAAGTATTAGAATAGTGAAAATTAATAATATCATCTGTTTTTTCATTATTTCCTGCATACAAACCGGTTAATTTACTGTAAATTGATAAGTATGGTCATAAGAGTTCTATTTATTACAAGTGCCGGAGTAAACAGAAAATTCAGGATGTTCAAGTAAAGAAGCGCAATAACGATGAAGAAGCCGTATGGTCTGAGCCTTTCGTAACTCTGAGCCAGGTGTTCGGGCAGGAAGTAGGTCATTATCCAGGAGCCGTCCAGCGGAGGAATAGGTATCAGATTAAAATTAGCAAGAATCAGGTTTATTAAAATTCCCCATTGAACCATTTCCATAAGTTTCATAGCGAAAAAACTTACAGGTACAATTACTATGATGATCGCACCCACAATGAAAAAAGCGAAAGCCAGTAAAATATTTGAAAGAGGTCCCGCAAATGAGACTATTGCCTGATCTCTTAACGGGTTTCTGAAATACCTGAAATCAACGGGAACAGGTTTTGCATATCCGAAAATAAGCCCTGTTTGTGAAAAGATCAGTATTGCAGGCAGTATAATAGTGCCGAAAATATCGATATGAGGGATAGGATTAAGTGTAAGCCTGCCCATATATTTGGCTGTCGGGTCACCTAACTGCAGCGCACTCCAGCCGTGCGCAACTTCATGCACAACGACAGAGAACAAAAGTACAGGTAATAATATCGGTAAAGATTCTAAGTTCATACTAATCTCTTAAACGAATTAAAAAAAATTAAGTTACAATTTAAATATATGTAGAGATTTTATCAAGAGGAAAGTTGAGTGCCGGGCTACCCCCTTTTTATTAAGGATTGTCATTCCAAGCGTTAGTTTCGGAATTTCCTACCGCTATGACAAAAATTTCAGTTTAAAATAGAGAGATTACTACGTCGCTTCGCTCCTCGTAATGACGTCTCCGCGGCATATTATACTGAACTCTGAATAATTTAAAGATGTCATAGCGAGCGAAGCGTCGCTATCTCCTACCACAAAGACGAAATTTTCAGTATAAAATTGGAAGATTATGATCCCGAGTAGGATGGGCTGTCACCGTTGGGTGGATTTTAACGGTTATTCATGTATATAAAATATTTCCGGGTAATATTCTTTCCTCCACCAGTTATTCCATTCCTTGGCAGTATAAAGTTTTTCTCCGGTATTCTCTTGAAGATATTTAATCGCATCAAATTTTTCTTTTTTTGTCCCTATCCAAAGTAATTTTATTAAACTGTATAAAATAATTTCATTTTTTAGCTTTAGAATATATTTTTTTTCGTATTCAGAAAATTGATAATTGACTTTGTTTTCATCAGCTCTAAGCCAGTGATAATTATAATCCTTCCTAATGACAGATAAAATCTGATTGATTTGTATCCAGTACCTTTTAGAGTCAGGAAAATCCTCTCTTCGGTACCATTGCGAAAATTTTAGTAAATTTTCCGCGGAATTAAAGGTTTCAATATTATTTTTCAAAAATTCTAAGATATTGTCTAATTCACCGTAAAATGCTTGGGGATTATTTTTAATGTTGTTAATTTTTTCGTACAATCTCCGGAATTCATCTTCTGAGGAAACATACGAACACGAAAGATCATCAAATAAAATGTTTACAAGTTTTGAGGTAAAAATTGTATCAATTTCAGTGGTTTTTTAGCATATAACCTTGACAGGATTTACGGAAGAAATAATGTTTCTACCTTT
>JBHPGK010000318.1:0-2398 GCA_042570605.1 Candidatus Zhuqueibacterota bacterium | reverse complement strand
TGCACCGCATAATCCAAGCCGTTCCGGCGTAATGATGCATACATGGTTCGGGGCAAACGACTGGCAGAGCGTGCATGAGTAGAACGTATCCACTCCTTCATCGGTCATTTTTCCTACCCTGTCGTCTCTCTCCTTATAAGCAGCCTTAGCCTGCGGATAGAGTCTCCGGACATCTTTTTCATTCGTATAAATAGTGACCTGCACTTTATCCACAATAGACGGGAACTCATCCAGCAGTTTCGCTCTAAGCAGGACGCCGATATGTTTTAATTTAAACCCGGCTTTTTTTGCATCTTTGGAGATCCTGATCCAGTTAATATCTCTCTGCCCGATATGCATTACACCCATAGCCTGATTTATGAAATTATGAAAGTACCTTTCAAGGATCGATTCAAAATCCTTCTGCATTTTTCTGCCGGCAACCTCGACAATAATTGCAAGTGGCAGCTTTGCACCCTCCTCGACATCGTCTATCCCTGGACCTATGACTTCTATTTTATCATCCTCAACTTCATCAAAATTTTTACTGTAAAGGTACTCAAAAGCGGTCGTGTATTTTCCTCCGAATTCGATCGCAGTGTCATCTTTTCTGACTCTTTCACCTTCAAAAGCAGGACCTACCCTGACAGGGATCGGGATCTTTATAAGCTTGATCTTGACTCCCCTTACCTCGATTGCCTTTGCAGGTATTTCGTCATGGGGGATACCCGATACCACGTGTTCATAGGTACATATACCTGTAGGCAGTATCTGCGGGATATCGGTATCCGCAATGACCGGAAATCCAAAATTTATCGCACCGGCAGCGGTTGCATATTTTTCATCGTCAACTTCACCAAGTGCAATCACAAATGCGAATACGCGGTTCTTATTATAAAGTAAAATTTCACGTGCCTCTTTCAGTCCTTTCGGTGCGATACCGCCGAATGTCATAGCAGCCCTGACGGCAAAACCAAGAGCATGAACTGCTGCTGACGTATCCTTCCCGTAAGGCACCAGAAAAGTCTCCCAGTTCATATCGATGCCTTCTTCTGCAAGCTGTTCGGCCATACTTACACCGTTCGTACTGCCCGCCATAAAAACAAGAATATTTCTTTCCTGGAGGTCTCTTGCCAGTTTTACCGCCTGCTCTTTAGTTTCCGGTGCTCCGACACATGCGGCAAAACCGGGCATTCTCCCGTCAACAAGTTTGATTCCCTGTTCCCTTAAAACAGCATCGGGTGTTGGTCCCAGCCAGATACCGTTTGCGGGCTCTTTACCGCCTGCCAGTTTCAAAACTTCGATCATTTCCTCGGCAATAAGCGTTGCAATACCCGCATCCAGGGCATCACCAAGATAGGGAAGCCACAAATTTTCAGTAGGTATCTCGGGGAGGAGTGACTTTGCATGCTCAAACGGTTCATGAAGGTCAGATATTTTTTCCACTTTTTTTCCCGTTAGAGCATAAGTAAGGGGAAGATAATAAGCCGTTCCCGGGAATTTAATTTCGGCTGATTCCCCGTAAAGTTTTATCGATTCATTAAGAAGTGTATCCGCTCTTGAAATTATTTTATGTGCGCCTCTTATTGCAGCAGCAGCGATAATTTTCGACATCGTTGTCTCCGTTTAGTGATCAATAATTATATGATAAAACTGTTTCTGAAAACTCTTTATCTTTAAATTTCTCTTCGTTATCCTTTATCAAAGGCAGAATTTTTGCAAAATTGAAATTCTTTTCCAGCAGTGCAGACCTGATAGAAGATATGTCTATCCTCTTTCTTATCAGCGCGCAGTATACTCCAGCCTGGTTTACGTCGTTGACCAGTACCAGTCCGGCAATACGGTTATCTTTTATCACGATCTTTTTATATATGTTTTTCTTTTTATCCTCTTTAATCAACTCTTCAAATCCCGTACTTTTGGGTCTGGTAACGCCCATGGAAATTACGGGTACATCATAAAATACGAGTGAGTTCATACCCAGTGAGCCGTCATAGATTTCCTGTGAACCTGCCATATTCAGTCCGGTTATCCTGCCCTGTTCGACCGCACAGGGCCAGAGCGCATTTACGGTCTGTTCACCCGTGGAGACATCCCCGGTCAGGGCGACATCCCCTGCCGCATATATTCCGGCAACACCGGTCTGAAGGTATTGGTCAACACTGATCCCCCAGTCTGTACGGATATTGGTGCCTTCGGTAATTTCGATATTCGGATTTACGCCTTTTCCAATTATCACCATTTCACATTTTATCTCGGTACCGTCATCAAGCTTTATTCCAGTTACGTTTTTTTCACCCAGGATTTCATCTGTATCAACCCCGGTCAATATTTTGACACCATTTTCCTCCATCAATTTCCGGACAATGCCGGATGCGCCTTCATCGAGCATTTGAGATAAGATACGGTTTGACCTGAC
>JBHPGK010000317.1:0-2410 GCA_042570605.1 Candidatus Zhuqueibacterota bacterium | reverse complement strand
GTCTTTTTCATACTAATCGGTTTATTCACAGGAAACACATTAAACTGTAGAAATATTTAACATCTTGATTTTCTTTTTCACAGAGATTATTGGATTTAATCTTCACAAAAATAAGCTTCCGAATTAAAATATTAATTTAGCGTTAATTCATCTTTTGTACCTTATTTGATTATGAATTTGCCTTATCTGCTTTAAACGGAGTCAAGTGTCCAAGTAAAAAAAGAGTAATTTCAGCTTTATTATTTCCAATAGGCGGATTACTCATTCAATAACATCTTTCGAAAAACCGGCAGGGCATGAAAATGGTCAATATGGTCAGGAGCAATTTTCCCTGCAAAGCCAAGGATTGTACAACGTTTATATTTAATTTACTTAGCATCAGTATACATACAAGATCCCACCTGATCATAGGATATCTGCGCAGATCAAAAGAGTTAATTCTAAAACCATTAGTTTTCCTATACATCAAGTTCAATCCCTGTAGATATGATTATTATTCCTGAACATTTTCCGATTTCTTACGTATGTTTTCATAGTTATATTTAATTTACAGAGGTTAATATTATGTATAAAAAAATCACTTTTTTATCTGTATTATTGATTTTATGTGGTTCTCCAGTATTAGCTCAGGAACCGGAACCTATGGGTGATGAAGCATGGAAAGTTCTTCAGGAATTTTTTAAGTATGATAAAAGTATTCCTTTTGACACCAGAATTGTACTTAAACAGGAATTTGAGAATTATACACGCTATAAAGTCGTTTTTACGAGTATCAGGAACAAACGCGTACCCGGATACCTGGCAATCCCAAAAAGCGGAAATACTCCTTTTCCGTTAATACTGGCATGTCATGGCGGGTATGGTTCAAAAGATAATTTCTGGGAAGCACTTGATAAACATAATTTTCTTAAACCAATTTTTTCATCAGGGTATGCCCTATTCATTCTGGATGCTGTTTACCATGGCGGCCGTATTGCAGATAATGATTATGATGACCTGCAGAAAATTTTATCGGAAAAACTTAAATATGCTTTCAGTGACCTTATTATCAATACGGCTGTGGATTACCGCCGGGCATTAGATTATCTTGCTACCCGATCCGACATAGATATGGATAGGATTGGAGTATTCGGTCACAGTATGGGCGGCATTATGACGTTTCTATTAACAGGCATGGAAAACAGGATAAAAGTTGCCGTTCCCTGTGTCGGGCCCCCGACCTATCCTGTAATGTCTTATCCTACGTACCTGGTTCATTACGCTGCAAGGTTCAAAAACCAGCCGGTATTGATGCTGATGGGGAAATCCGATCCGACCTATACTGCGGAAGCGGCAGAACACCTTTATAAAAACATAAACAGTAAGACGAAAGATATCATCTGGTTTGAAAGCGGGCACAGCCTGCCCCCGGAATGGAGCATTGAAGCTGTAAAATGGTTTAAAAAGTATTTGAAATAGATTTTAACTTGTTGAGGTGGTCTTCACCTCAAAGATTTTAAACTGCATAGGTTTCACAAAGTTGTCACTTTGTAAAAAAGCACCTTTTCAGGCAGGGAAACAGCTTACTACTTATTCAAAATCATATTCAAAAATTCAGGTAATCCATGCAAATGATCAAAATGGTCGGGTGCGGTGTTCCCTGCAAAACCAAGGATTGTTAAACCATTCTTTTTCGCTTCACTCACCATCTGCATGCCCACTGGACCCCACTTCAGAACAGGATCTTTTTTCAAGTTTAATGAACTAACGATGTGATCGGCAGTTTCGGTAGTACTGGCATAAGTACCGGGGAAAATCTCTGAATGTGTTATCAGGAATCTTTTTTTACCCTCAACTGCAAACAGTGCAAATTGTACAAAATCTTTTAATTTTTCTTTATTCAGTTCTCCACCCTCAGAAAGAACCATACGGTCGGGCACATAATCTGTGTGAAGTCCGTCAAGAAGGGCTATTCCATCCACTTTTTCCATATGCTTTTTCAAGATCGCCCGCACTGCGCCGTAGCCTGCACTGAACGAACTTATAAAAATACGGGAGATTTCAATTTCAGTTGATTCCCTCACGGAAACATAATTTCTGACCGCTTCAATAAGTCCGTGAAAAACAGATCCATTTTGAAACGGTCTCTCATAGACGGATGAACCTGAACCGAGATTAATAACAGCAAGTATTAAAGGATGTTCCGAGCTGTAAACAGCAGATTTCGGAACATAACTTAAACCGTGAAAATGAATAAGCAGGTCTACCTGCCGAAGGTTTTGGACATGGTCAGGAATATATACTTCAACAGGTTTGGACAAAATATTTTCGAGCATGATAGATAAACCCGGGACTTCCTTATTTTCAATACGTTCATGAGCCCGGACATCTTCAACCATTGGTGAAGGATATTGATTCACCTGTATCCGAA
>JBHPGK010000316.1:0-2424 GCA_042570605.1 Candidatus Zhuqueibacterota bacterium | reverse complement strand
TGTTAAAACAAGATATTACATATTGTTGTCTTCCAGTTTTACCGGACACTACTGACAAACAGAAATATAATCCATATTTCTGATTTTATTATGCTTCTTCAACGACTTCAAATCCTAAAAGTGCCGCAATGTCATAAACAGGGCGTTTAAGGTCGCCGTAAAAAGTGACCCTGTGCCAGCCCCATTCATCCCAGTAATTCAGCAGTTTAAACACATCGCCTTTTACTTCAACTGCCAGCTTTGTGCGGCAGGCTTTGTCATCATCAATATTCTCTACAGATCTTCCCTGGTGAAAGATCACCTGTTTCCTGTTGTGATCGAACAATATTGTAGTTGTCATTTCACCCAAAGGCATAAGCGACCTGACGCTCGCACCTTTTCTGTCCTCCGAATGACTCCGTAAGTGATATGGATTAGATGAACCGTCCGGACCATATACTTTTGTAGGTGCAACACAGTGGGCATAAATTATCTGATTTTTTGCCGTATCGATAACCGGGTCGGAAATAAAGCCGGGACGCCCTGCAAGATAAGTCATAATTAATTTCGTTACCGTCGATCTCTGGTCAGCCTCGCAGGCACCGACCAGCCCGTCATTATCAAGCTGCATAAAGCCAACACATGGATATGCTTCGACCATGTTGCCGCTGTATATACCTCCCAGACAGTTAGTTGTAATGGCGTGGGCTTGGTTATTCTTCAATACGTCGATCATTGCAAGGTACATACCGGCAGCTTTTTCAATGTCTTCACGCGGCGGCTCGATCACTTTTGCCGCCTCACCCATCCACTTATCAGTCCATTTTTTGATTTCTTCAGGTTTCTGGCTGTTATACGCATCATTGATCTCTGTAAACTCTACTTTTGAAACTGAAGTACCATAAATTTGCTCAACACCGGGATCAGGATTCCCACCGATCACAAGAATAGTGGACGACTGCATTTTTTTCAAGGTTTCCAGACACTTGACCGCTTCAACAACATCATTAAAATCAGATGAAGATACCGCTATAACCTTATGTCCCTGCCGTTTAACCCGTGCAAAACTTGTCAGAAACTCACCTGAACCCGCAAAAAGATGGTCGACAAGAACTGTCGGTTTCCCAGAGGATGCAATTGTTTCAGTTAAATTACCCCAGAGACAGCCTACATGATATAAAATACAGCCGTCAACTTCTTTGTTTTCCTGCAATATTTTCTGACCTTCTTCCGCACTGCCGTTCATCGTACTTACAGTTGAAAAATCAACATTCGGGCATTTTTCCTTGAACATTCCAGTAAGTTTTTCAGAATATCCTTTGAAATCATACCCTATGTTCGGCCAGTTCGGGTATTCAGGATCAGGATAGGCAAAAACAAGTTTAATGCGTGTTTTTACATTATCAACAGTATAAAGAGGTGGGATTTTTGTGCTGGTTTTTCTGCAGCCGGGCAGCAGAGCCGCCCCTGCAGCGCAAACGGCACAGGCACTTAGAAACTTACGTCTGGATATATCATTTGTAAATACGTTTTTTACCGGGAAATCGTTCATAATTATCCCCCTTTATGTATTAAAATAGACCATTAACTTACAACTCTATTTTATATTTCTATTCTTAGAATATTCGGAAAATAAATAATTAAGTAAAAAGAAAGTACCCTTTGCCGGTAACAGAACAATAATAAAGATTAAGCGTCTTTAAGTCAAGTTGAAATTTTCAGGTTGTTCAATAAAATGGACGGTATTTATTTGGAATTGGAAAATTCAGATAAAGGGGCAATTGTTTTTCTGAGAAGTATTTCTGAAAAACCCGAAACAATATAATTTTTTAATTCTCCCACAACCTCATAGCCCATCCTTTTGTATAACCGCATCGCATTTTTATTGAATGATGAAACGCACATAAACACATTGGGAGAGTCCCTGAATATTCTTTCTTCGGCAAAATTGACAAGTTTTGTCCCAATACCCTTATTCCTCCAGTCAGGTGCCACGCCAACTGTCTGTATATAACTGGTAAATGCTCCCTTCATTACAATAATTATAAAACCTGTAACTACACTGTTAGTTTCAGCCACATATACTTCTTTTGAAGGGTCGGAAAGAGTTTCTGCAGATTCTTCATAACCTCTACGCAGCGTTATCCACGGTTCGGAACTCGCCATGATATTCGCGCAGACCTCTATATCATTTTTTCCCCTGAGTTTTCTGATAACGATATCGGGATCTTTATTTTTATTTTTTTGCATTTGGTGTACTTCCTTTTAAAAAGCAGCTTCTGACATGGAAAATGGATTCCCGTATCCGAGTCTGTAACTTACTATTTTTTTGTTACAACGCAGACAGACTGTGTGAAAACTTGGAAATATTTGTTTATAATAGATCATTAAAGTAATTACTAAATATCAATGCAAGAATGCAAGGCTAAAGCCTTGCCCTACATC
>JBHPGK010000315.1:0-2445 GCA_042570605.1 Candidatus Zhuqueibacterota bacterium | reverse complement strand
TGGACATCTCCATTGGACCGGGTTTAATACGTCAAATCCAGCCTTAATAATGTCCGGGAAGAGGTGGCGGATAATATCCGTATTCTGGGTGAAAACGGAGGGTATATTTTAGGACCGTGTCATAATATTCAGGTAGTAAGTCCCCCCGAAAATATTATTGAAATGTATAAGACAGGTTATGAACTGGGTTGAAAATTGCATAATTTTTTTAAATAAAATATCAAAAATTAAAATGCAAAATGACAAACCTCAGCCAGAGGCAGATCCGCCTCAGGCGGAAAAATGCAAAATTATAAAAGATGCACAGAACCAAATTTTTAATATTTTATATGTGGTTTTTATTTTTGATTTTTGATTTATATCATCTTTTGTATTGAAAATTGCTGGTTAATTAATCATATAATATACAGGAGGAATTCGTTATGGATAAAAGGATCTCCCGCCGTAAATTTATCGAAATGAGCGCTGCTTCAGCAGCCGGAGTGACTTTAGGCTGTACAGCTCATGCTCAGAAAATCACTGCTTCCGGGAAACCTCTACGTATCGGTATAATCGGCACCGGGAACAGGGGAAGAAGCCTTTTAACCACTATGTTAAGCGTCGAGAATGTGGTTGTCCCGGCATTGTGTGATATAAAAGTGGAGAATCTTCAGATGGCTCAGGATATTCTAAAAAAGGCGGGATTTCCGGAGGCTGAGGCTTACACAAAAAATGAATATGATTTTGAAAACCTTATGAAGAGGGACGATCTCGATGCCGTTATCATAGCCACATACTGGCAGTGGCATACACCGATGGCTGTTTCAGCTATGAAAAACGGAAAATACACAGCAGTGGAAGTACCGGCTGCCATATCACTTAAGGAATGCTGGGACCTTGTAAACACGCACGAAGAGACCGGTGTGCCGTGCATGATGCTGGAGAACTGGAGTTTCAGAAGGGATAACCTTGCCGTATTGAACATGATACGTAAAGGAATGTTCGGTGAGATAGTACATTGTCACTGTGCTCATTCTCATGACTGTATTGACCACTGGTTTTTTGACGGGAAAGGGAACGACAGATGGGGCTCGGAATTCCTGGTAAAATATAACCGCGACCAGTACCCTACTCACACTCTGGGACCGGTATTAAGCTGGATGAATATAAACTGCGGTGATTATTTTAAGCATCTCACTTCAACTGCTACTGCATCAAAAAGTATAAATGCATATTTCAAGAGAAAATTCGGGGCTGATCATCCGAATGCAACCAAAAAATTCAAGCAGGGTGATATTGTTACATCGGTTGTTGAAACACACATGGGAAGATCGATTGTAATAAACTATGACATGCAGCTCCCCAGACCGTATGATAACCGCTGGCTGATCCAGGGCACACTCGGGCTTTATAATGAACAGCGTGATTCCCTTTACATTACAGACGTAAGCCCTGAATACCATCAATGGGAACCATTCCCGCCATACCAGGAAAAGTATGAACACAAATGGTGGAAAGATCCGAAAGGCACCGGCGGTCACGGAGGCACAGATTCCCTGGAATTATACTGGTTCCTGCAGGCTGTAAGAAATAAAACTCAAACACCGATTGATATTTACGATTCCGTTGTAATGAGCTCTATCATTCCGTTATCAGAGAAGTCAATAGCAAACGGCAGTGCACCGGTGGAATGCCCTGATTTCACACGCGGAAAATGGAAAACAAAAAAACCGACTTTCGCTGTTTGAAAAAAAGATCCAGTGCCGAATTGAAAAAATGAGTATTATTTAATGTAGAGACGCAGCATGCGCGAAGCGTCCCCCCGAGTCCTCGGGGGTGGCTGCGTCTTTACTTTGACCAATATCCAAACCTACCACGGAGGTGGCAGCGCCTTTATTACGTCCGATATCCTGATATGTCATTCCCGTGAAAACGGGAATCTCTTACCACAAAAAAAAAGGACAGAACAATGTTCTGCCTGTCTCGCAGAAAGCGGTGGTCCCTACATTTTAAGTATATTTCCTATTTAATTTTTTATGTACTCTTTGATATATAATACTGGATTATATAAACAACAAATGGAGGTATGACAGGAACTAACCATGTGCCGGCAAAAATCTTTAGCATTTTATTATTAAATGGCCATGTAGGCAATGTTAGAATAATATCATTTAGTTTTTTCAAATTATCATATTTTTTTACAATTTCATCACATGATTTTGTGTTTTCACCTAATATGTTCTGTTGCATTATTTCATAATTGTCATTCAATTGCTCGCTTAATTCTTTCAATCGATTTATTTTATACTCTTTCATATATTTATGTACTTTCCACATTGGCCATAAAAATGACATGGGAGCACCTATAGCATATAATATAATTGGCACCATATTCAGATAATGAAATAATGGAATTTTTTCAATTCGGCACTGGATCTTTTTTTCAAACAGCGAAAGTCGGTTTTT
>JBHPGK010000314.1:0-2474 GCA_042570605.1 Candidatus Zhuqueibacterota bacterium | reverse complement strand
ATTTCAATGGGAGTATATACAGGTCCTTCAGGTTTCAGATCGCTTTTCATTAGAATAATTTCATTCGCATTAAAAATTTCTGACCTGAACGGATTATCATAAAAAAATCTCCGTAGATCCTCAGTGCTTTTTATAATTTTTTTTACCCTTCCTACAGTAAGATGAGGTCTGTAAGGACGGTTTTCCCTGTCAAACCCAAGTTTTGAACACTCATTTTCTATTTTCAAAACTGTTTCGCTTATAATATCTTTCCCTTTATCAACTCCCACCCACACAACTCTGGGCCTGTTGACATTGGGGAAACAACCTTCTCCCTTAACCTCGATCTCAAAGGGAGAAACATTTTCTACTGACCTCTCTATAGCCTCTTTTAATTGCAGGACCATTTTCTCTTCAATATTGCCAAGGAACTTCAAGGTAATGTGTATATTATCGCTTTTAACCCATTTTATTCCGGAAACAATGCCCCTTAATTTATCCTGCCAGTTATTAATATCACTTTTAACACTGCCTGGTATTTTAATCGCTATAAAAGTTCTTATCATTTAGTCTCATCCTGATTAAATTTAATGCCTCAAGTGCTGCTCTTTTTCTTATTTGATCTCTCTGTCCGCCAAATTTATATTTTTTGACAATAGTTCCAAATTCATCACACAACCCGATGAAAACTGTGCCGACGTGTTTCTCTGCCGTTCCCCCGTCAGGTCCGGCAATTCCGGTTACTGCAATACAAATATCTGCACGGCTTTTCTTTTTGATGCCTTCAGCCATTTCCCCCGCAGTCTGTTCGCTCACCGCACCAAAATCTATTAAGGTTTTTTCTTTCACCCCGAGGAGCTCCATCTTGGATTCATTACTGTATGTTACGACTCCCCGTTCAAAATATTTGGAACTTCCCGGAACATCCGTCATCATTTTTGCAATCATCCCTGCTGTACATGACTCTGCAGTTGCCACCATCAATCCTCTGGATGAAAGCATTTTTCCAAGGTTTTCAACTTGATCCTCGTCATCATAGCCATAAACAAATCTCCCGATCAGAGGAAGTATTTTGGCCTTTATTGAGTCGAAAATCCGGTTCATTTTTTCTTCAGGTATACCTTTTGATGTAAACCGTATGTCCACTTTTCCGGTAGCCGGGAGATAAGCCATCTCAAGATCATTCATACCTTCTAATACAGGCTCAATAGTTTCGGAAAGTTTTGACTCCCCAAAACCCGATGTCCGGATAGTCCGCGCAATGATAGTATTTCCGGATGGAAGATTCTTTTCGAGATAAGGTTTTATCAGGTTTCGGAATAAATATTCCAGTTCACCCGGAACACCCGGAAGCATGATCATCATTTTTTCATTTTCTTTTATCAGCAGTCCCGGTGCTGTTCCCCTGTCATTTGGAAAAGCCACTGCACCTTCGGGTATTTCTGCCTGTGAAATATTAGTTTCAGGCATTTTTTTATACCCGAATGATTTAAATTTTTTCTCAACAATTTCCAGTAAATTATTATCTACAATGATCTTCCGTCCAAACACCTCTGCAATTGTCTTTTTTGTGATATCGTCTTTCGTAGGTCCCAAACCACCTGAGCTAATTAATAATTCTGCACCTTTAAGACATTCTTCAACCGTTTTTTTAATAATTTCAGGACTGTCCCCTATCTTGATTATCTTTTTTACGTTAATTCCGAGCTGTGTCAGCCCTGAAGCCAGAAACCTTGAATTAGTATCTAATGTTCTGCCTGACAATATCTCATTTCCGATAATAATTATAACAGCTCTCATTGCTTCCTCTTAAAAAAAATGTATGAAGTATAAATTAAAATAAATTTATGGGAAATTCTACAAAAATTTGTTAAATTTGTTTTCCAACTCGGGAGGTTAAATGAATCATACTTTTGGTGAAGACACCTGGCGCGTGTTCAGAATAATTTCGGAATTTGTTGAAGGATTTGAAGATCTATCTGAAGTCCAGAATGGCGTGTCTGTTTTCGGCTCTGCACAGACAGACCCTCACGCAAAATATTACAAGTGGGGATACGAAACAGGGAAACTGCTTGTGGAATCTGGCTACTCTGTGATCACAGGAGGCGGGCCGGGAATTATGGAAGCTGCAAACCGAGGTGCAAAAGATGCAGGCGGTGTATCGGTCGGATTAAATATTGATCTTCCGACAGAGCAGAAACCAAATTCATATGCCACCAAGATCATCAGTTTCCGGTATTTCTTTATCCGGAAAGTAATGTTTGCGAAATATTCCAAAGCTTTTATCGCCCTCCCAGGCGGTTACGGGACTCTGGATGAGTTTTTTGAGCATATTACCCTGGTACAGACATTGAAAATAAAACCCATACCGGTAGTACTGGTTAATAAAGAGTACTGGTCCGGTTTAGTTGAATGGCTTAATAAAACTGTATTAGCTCACAAACACATTGAGAACGAAGACCTGAATATTTTTTCTTTGGTCGACACCCCCAAGC
>JBHPGK010000313.1:0-2487 GCA_042570605.1 Candidatus Zhuqueibacterota bacterium | reverse complement strand
TTTAAAAGGAGAACTGCGTTCCGGTAAAAAAGGTATTTTTATGCGAAGAGCTCTAATCGTTTTTCAATTTACTATCACGATTTCTTTAGTAGTCGCTGTTCTAATTGTTTTTGCTCAAATTGATTTTCACCGTTCTCTTGATCTGGGTTATAACAGGGAAAATGTTGTTGCCATACCGAACTCTTCTAACCAGGGGGAAGACCTTTTAAAAAAGAGATTATCTGAGGTTCCCGGCTTTTCAGGTTTAGGAAGAATGTCATTTTTACCCGGGCTTCTTTATCGCAGGATACGCATAATACCGGAAGGTTCAAGTGCAGAAGATAACTATACCGCTGCCGATATTCCGGTTGATGAAGGTGTCGTTGAAACTTTAATGATCACGATGGCTGAAGGAAGAAATTTTCTAAATGATTCTAAATCGGATTTTGAAGATAAGGTTCTGGTAAATGAAACACTTGTACGCACTGCAGGGTGGGAAAAACCAATTGGAAAACGGCTCGAAATCGAAACTGCTTCAAGTAGTGAATTTGTAACCAAAAGAGTAATAGGTGTCATAAAAGATTTTCATTTTTTTCAGGCAAAACAGGCTATTGAACCAATGGTATTTGTGCCCAATAAAAGAAGAAGCGGATTTTTGATTGCACGGATATCAAACTCAGGAATGAAAGAAGGAATAGACAAAATTGAAAAAACTTACAAAGAAATATTTCCGAACAGGCAATTCAGATATACTGTCCTTGATGATTTATTTGAAAATCAATTCAACGGTGACAGGAATTTTGCCGCAAATATCGGTATTTTTGGCGGGATCGCAATATATATAGCTTGTTTGGGTTTAATAGGTTTAGTTTCCAGTTCCACCGAGTCGAGAAGAAAAGAAATTGCCGTCAGGAAAATCTTAGGATGCCGTACAAGCAAGATAGTTAAAATTCTTGCCTCCGATTTACTAAAATGGGTAATGTTAGCCAATCTTTTTGCCTGGCCAATCGGATATTTTGCAATGAGTTTCTGGCTGGAGGATTTTGCTTACAAAATGCCGTTCTCTTTAAGCCCATTTATTATTTCCGGGTTTGGTTCATTTGTAATAGCATTTTTGACTATTTTTTACCAGACTTATAATGCTGCAAGTTCAAATCCTGTGGATTCGCTTAAATATGAGTGATAAAACGGGTTTGTTTACTGCAGAAATAATCTTGCTTTAATTGGCTTTGCTTAGTTAGAACAGATTCATAGTGCACCGCTTCCTTGTCTCATTACAGTGATAAGTTCCTGCTGTTTATCCAATAGAATCAGTTTTGTCTAATATTATTAAAAAATTGGAACAAATTATAATTATATACGTAATAGTATATGTTCCAAAATTTTAACTTCGAAATTTGAGGTATAAAATATGGCTTTATTAACGCGTTCCGAAGAGCTGATTCTTTTAGCGGTATATAAGCTTCGGGGTGATGCTTACTGTGTTTCCATCAGAAAAATGCTTACACGAATTACCGGAGAAAAATGGTCGCTTGGTTCAATTTATATGCCGATCGAGCGCATGCTGAGGAATGGTCTTTTGAAATCATATATGTCTGAGAGTACTCCTGAGCGCGGAGGCAGGCAAAAACGAATTTATCAACTAACCAGAGAAGGTGAAATAGCATTAACGCGAATTCATTCTATTCAGGATAAAATGTGGTCAGATGTTACAAACTTATCTCCGGAGTGTGAAAGTTGAAAGATAACAAACAACACAAAAAACTTCCGCGTTTAGCAGAATTTTTTATCAGAAAAATTTTACCTGATGAGGGGAGGGATTCTCCTGTAGGTGATTTTGAAGAGGATTTTAATGAAATTGTATCCGAAGCTGGAGTACAAAGGGCATGGATCTGGTATTTCACTCAAATATTGATACTTTTGCCTCAAAAAACATTTTTTTCAATACAATGGAGTTTTGCCATGTTTAAAAATAATTTGAAAGTTGTTCTACAGAATATTAAAAGGCAGAAAGGTTACTCTTTTATCAACATTTTCGGATTAGCCGTCGGGATGGCCATATGCATTTTGATCCTGTTATATGTAAATTTTGAGTTAAGCTATGACAAGTATCATAAGAATGCAGGTAATATTTACAGAGTCTATTCCAGATATAAAATTGGAGAAACTTACAGGCAGCCTGCATGCGTCCCCGGTGCAGTAGGTCCGGCTTTATCTGAGAATATACCTCTTGTCAAAGATTATGTGAAGATCTTTAATCCATTGATGTTTGAAAAATCGACTATCATAAAATATGGTGAATCATTGTTTGAAGAAAGTGAATTTTTAGCTGTTGATCCTAATTTTTTTGAATATTTTACCTATGAATTCATCAAAGGAAATGCAAAAAATGCAATAAATGAGCCCGGTTCGGTTGTAATTACTGAGCAGACTGCTAAAAAAATATTTGGAGATAAAAATCCAATTGGGGAATCATTAGAAATTGATAATGATTTTTTGAGCCCCACC
>JBHPGK010000312.1:0-2488 GCA_042570605.1 Candidatus Zhuqueibacterota bacterium | reverse complement strand
AAGCGGAATATTGTCCAGTATTTCCATATGTTTTTCAGCCTTTTTTGTTTTGAATTAAAATGCTTCGCCCTTACTCAAGATGGTAAGGATTTTTGTGGTCTGATACAAAAATGGCGGATTAATATAAAAGGGCGGGTTTCAAACCCGCCCCTACACATTTGCATTCGCGTTCTTTGCTGCTTTTTCCGCCATAGGCGGGATCCCTCCAAAGGCGGGAGCGCCTTTGTGAGAATATTTTTTAAGATTTTGGACTTTATATTATTTTTGAATAACTTCCGCCCTCGGATCTATATTACCCAAAACCTTGCCATCACCCGAAAGGTATACAACAACATCAATATCCCTGTCTTTGATAATAATATCTCCTTCAACCCTGGAATCACCGGATATCTCAATTTTCATCTCTCTCCACCTGCGGGATTTACCCCTGTTCCTTTTAACAATTATATCACCGCGCACAATACTCCTCTGCAATAGCAGAATGTCGCCGTTATATGTGGATACATTATAATCCACTGTTGTTCCGGAAAGGTCGACACGCCCATTTATTGTATTAACACTGCCGTAAACTTTAACACCGTTATCGCAGGTTATGCCTCCGTTCACAGATTCCAGATCTCCCTTCACCTCAACATCCCTGTGAAGATCAATACCGCCGTTGACGGTCTGCAGTGCTCTAACTTTGGACAATCTCCCGATTCGAATTGAACCGTTCACACTTCTGCATGATCCCTTTACGAAGCAGTCTGACCCTATAGTAATATGCCCGTTTATGGTGTTCTTTCCTCCGGTTGTCCTGCCGTCGTTGATACGGTAGGACTTGTTCAGACGGAAATTACACCCGGAGATAAAAAACAAAACAAGTACAGAGACACTTAAATATTTAATAATCTTCATTTTTAATTCCCCTTTATTTTATCTTTTACATACATCTGCAAAATCCATACCAATAACAATTTCTGATATTTTAGCACAATTCAGGGTTTATTATTCAATTTTTTTATGATAAAAAGATGTGTAAATACAACACTGTGTAATAATACAACAAATTCAACCTGTCTGTTTTTTAAAGTGTTTTCTGGTACTAAAGAGTAAATAAGGTTTATGTATGCAGCAAATAAATAGAGGCAGCCAGACTGCAAAACTAAAACTTGGCATCTATCATTTCTTAATAAGAGTTGTCATTCCGTCACGGTACACCGGGATCGGAATCTACTACCACAATGACAAAATATCAGCATAAATTAATAAGATTACGACGTCGCTTCGTTCCTCGTAATGACATCTTCGTTTCAATTGTTTTTAATTTCTAAATTTCTCCCAAAAAACACAATTTCATTAGATAAATCTAATTATCTGTCAAATTTTGATGGGTGTCCAACTTCAAAACTAAAACTGGACTACCCCCAAAATTTTAGTGTGAATACGGTATAACTTGTTAATACTATTAAACATAAGATAAATTTTTAGCTGATAATAAAAGAAAGTCTTTTTTGTCATTTCGAGCGAATGCGAGAAATCTAATATGTAACTTTGTGCTTAAATGTAATTTAATAAAAGAAAGATTTCTCGCATTCGTTCGAAATGACATATACGTTGGAAAAAATGGGGGTAGTTCAACTTCAAAACTAAAAATCTTGACATTAGTAAATATTCTGCTAAAATTTAAACAATATGATCAAAATGGATAAATAAATGAAGCGAGATATAAAAAATACCAATAAGGTCTTAAGTGATGCCGCTAAAACACTTAATCCTGTAAAACTTTTTACCGGTCTGTATTGGAATATATTCGTTAACAGGAAAAGAGCGGTTATTTCACTTATATATCTGGCGGGCTGCATGTATTCAATATTTTTGGTCTTAATGGCTGCAGCAAAGCTTATATTCCCGGACTCCACCGGTTTTTTCCTGATCGAGAGTAGAGGTTTATATCTCGGTTTTCTGGCAGATACAGCCGGCACACAAGACCTGCTTGGGTACTGGTTTATTCCGTTATCACTAATTTGTGGGGTTATTCTATATTTGATCCTGGCAAAATCAATCAGGTTTGTTATTTCACTGGAGATCATGAACAGGCTTTTTACCCGTCTGGAAATATATAAATATTCAGCACATATCCTTGCAATCTTCTGGGCAGGTTTCTGGGCTTATTTCGGATTGGCTTCAGGTATTGTCGAGGAATTAAGTCTAACAGGTGTACTTGTTTATACGGCAGTTCCGGGATTGATATTTTTTATCCCTGTCCTGGTATCCTGGAAATGGGAAAATATCGGCGGTATATTACTTGTATTAACTGGAATTGCGGTAAGTATTTTTTATATTTTTATTATACAAAAACCTCAATGGCTGTATGTTATAATGCCGGTAATGGCGTTTCCTCCTGTAATTGCAGGTACAATATTATCGGTAGTAAGTGCAAAAGAGCATCTTATTCAAAACAAAAAAGGCTGAAAAACATATGGAAATACTGGACAATATTCCGCTT
>JBHPGK010000311.1:0-2491 GCA_042570605.1 Candidatus Zhuqueibacterota bacterium | reverse complement strand
AGATGACTTGGTCCTGAAGATAGAAAATCCCCGACTCTGGTCTCCGAAAAGCCCGTATTTATATAACCTGAAGATCCTGCTTAAAGAATCGAATCAGAATATAGATATTATAAAAAGTTATTTCGGAATGCGTAAAATTTCACTGGGTAAAGATGAAAAAGGCAAGACCCGAATAATGCTTAACAATGAATTTGTATTCCAGCTCGGACCGCTTGACCAGGGATTCTGGCCTGATGGAATTTATACAGCACCAACAGATGCTGCCCTGCGGTACGATATTGAAGTGACAAAACTACTGGGATTTAATATGACCCGCAAACACGTAAAAGTTGAACCTGACCGGTGGTATTACTGGTGCGACAGGTTAGGGCTGCTCGTATGGCAGGATATGCCCAGCGCTAATAATAAGACACCCGAGAGTAAACAGCAGTTTGAATTTGAACTTGAACAGTTGATCAAGACACACCGGAATCACCCGTCAATAATAATGTGGGTGGTCTTCAACGAAGGGTGGGGGCAGTATGACACGGAAAGACTTGTAAAAATGGTTAAAGGATTAGACCCTGAACGTCTTGTAAATAATGCAAGCGGCTGGACAGACAAACAAACGGGTGACATTCATGACATTCACATGTATCCCGGACCTGCAGCAGTTCCACCTGAGAAGAACAGGGCTGCCGTATTGGGTGAATTCGGCGGTCTGGGGCTGAAAATTGAAGGTCATACATGGGAGGAAAGCACCTGGGGTTACAGAGGCACTGAAAATAGGGAACACCTTACAAGAAGATACCAGAGACTGCTCCAGAAGCTTTATGAATATAAAGATGATCCGGGACTCAGTGCAGGTATTTACACCCAGATCACGGATGTCGAAACTGAAGCGAACGGTCTAATGACATATGACCGTGAAATTATAAAAGTTGATGACGAAAAAGCCTTCTCCGCAAACAGAGGAGATTTTTCCACATTACCGGAAATAAAAATAGTTGTACCTACATCACAAAAAAGCGGTCTGACATGGAAATACACCTTTGAAAAACCTGAGGATAACTGGTTTGACCCTGATTATGATGACTCAAGCTGGAAAACCGGTAAAGGCGGATTTGGAAAGCAAGGAACGCCCGGCGCAGTCAACAGAACTGAATGGACTACGGAGAATATCTGGCTCAGGAGAGAATTTGATTTTCCTTCAGGACAAATTCAAAATCTGCAGTTATACATCCATCATGATGAAGATGCGGATGTCTATATAAACGGTATTCCGGCGGCTGAAATTTCGGGATATACAACCGACTATGAAGAATCCCCTATTTCACCCGAAGCGCTTGCAGGTATCAAACCCGGTAGGAATTCTATTGCGGTTTACTGTAAGAATGCACGCGGCGGTCAATATATAGATATTGGATTTGTTGAACTGGTTGAAAAATAGGAACAGACTAAAGAGCGGCTCTTGATTCGCCCTGCAATTTGCCGTAAAACAGAATTATTTACAGGAATTCAAAATTCTGTGTATAATAATGTAGAGACGCAGCATGCTGCGTCTGCAGTAGATTTGGTTTAGATTGAATTTAGTGTAGAGACGCATGGCAATGCGTCTCATTTTAGCTGCAACAAACAAAAGCCCGGAAATTTGATGATATTGAGACGTATTGCCATACGTCTCTACAATAATCAATATTACGAGAACAAGGGGTCATGACCCCTTGTTCCTGAAACAAATCACTCTCCGCCGATCTGCAGTTCTTTTATCTTCAATGTTGGTGTGGCAAAAGTCCTTGTCAGGTCAAGATCATTCCCGAGCATATCGATGCCGTTAAACATAGCATCAGCTTTCCCGGCAACCGTTAAACCTTTGACGGGAAAAACAATTTTACCGTTCTCGATCCAGAATCCCGAAGCGCCGCCGCTGAAATTACCGTTGACCGGATTTATTCCGTATCCTGTAACGCCTTTCAACAGGAGCCCTTTTTTTGTTGATTTAATAATATCTTCGGGATCTGAATTCCCGTTTTCCATGTAAAAAGCATGAGCGCCGATCCCCGGCAGACCTTTAAAACCTCTCCGTGAAGCATTGCCTGTACTTTTCGTTCCTGCCCTTTTTGCAGCATACGTGTTATACATGAATGCTTTAAGCACGCCTTTATCAACAATGATCCGCCTCTGTGTAGGAACGCCTTCACCGTCAAACGGGCTACTCGCCAGACCTTTAGGTTTCGTGCCGTCATCGATTACCGTAATTAATGATGATGCAATTTTTTCATTGAGCTTGTCTTTTAGAAAACTTGCGCCCTGGAATACACGGTTTCCGTTAATAGCGCCCAGAATACCGCCTAAAATTGTCCTTCCAACATCAGGGTGAAAGATCACAGGAACTCTCTGAGTTTTTACCATTCGCGGATCGAGCATTTCATATGCGTCTTTTGCCGCTTTCCTGCCAATCTCTTCAGGCGTTTTCAGATCAGAAAAATATCTTCTGTTTACAAATTCTCCA
>JBHPGK010000310.1:0-2515 GCA_042570605.1 Candidatus Zhuqueibacterota bacterium | reverse complement strand
TATCTGAAATTAAAGGGGTTTTCCGACAGACTCCATGCTGCGTCTCTACATTAAAAATCAGAACCTTGCGTTAATTCTTTGAGAAAAGCTCGTCAGTTTTTCTTTCATTGAATATTTAAAAAGATTTCCCGCAAGCGGAGGTATTCTTTTCACGAAGTGACCAATTCTTGGCACAAAGTGATCACATCGTGACACCTCCGCAATAAATGTATTATACCGGAAATCAAATTTTTTTTTCAATTTGTAGCGTCCGCTACATGTTTTGTAGCGCATATAAGGGTGGATGGAGAAAATGACCAATGACCAAATCCAAATGACAAATGACAAATGTCAAATAAGAAATAACAAAAAATACAGGGGAACAATGGAAAGCCAGAGAATAGAAGACATAGATGAAGTCAGGGAAAAAGAGCAGTTGAAAAAGGCAGTAAAAGAGAAACAGTACAAAATAATGATCAAAGGTGAAATGGTTGCGGGCGTAGTAAAATATTTTAGAATTAAAAAATACGGATCGGTGATTCTTACTATTATCGGATTTATGCCGTTTCTGGCTGGAGCCGCATATTTCCTCTTGGGGAAGGAATTCGATCTTCCGTTTTCATCCTTTGGTTCTCTTTTCGGGTTTTACTGGATAGCCAATATTGTTATCATCAAGATCGTTCAGTCTCTTCTAATGGTAAAAATCCTCAGGACTTATGAACTTGTTGAGAGTAATATAAAGGATACTGATGAATTTAATATAACAGGTGAAGATTTTGCACTGTTAAGACAAAAAACGGAATCAAAATTAAAAACAAAAAAGTTTAGTTGGAAATGAAATGAAAAAAGTAATAACATAAATCGATAAGAAAGGAGGTATAAAGTGGAACAACATATCTGGTGGGTCTGGATGGGACTTGCGGCACTGTTCCTGATAGCTGAGATATTTACTGCGGGATTTTTCCTGTTATGGTTCAGTTTCGGAGCAGCGGCAGCAGGTATACTTGCACTTCTTGATGTAGGAGTAGCCGGACAATTGGCGGTTTTTATTATCGGTTCCGGGATACTCTTTGTCTTCGGGAGGAGGTTTGCCGAGAGGGTTACGGTAAAGCAGCCTCCGGGTATTGGTGCCGACCGGTTTGTAGATGTGGAGGGAATTGTGCTGGTAAAAATTGATAATGCTGCAAATACGGGCAGCGTACGGGTCGGACAGGATGAATGGCGCGCAAAAAGTCAAACCGGGGAGGTTATACCCGAAGGTGCTCATGTAAAAGTAGTAAAAGTCGACGGCACACGTGCCATCGTAAAAACAATAAAGGAGGAGAACTAAAATGGAAGGTTTGATAGTATTTCTTGCAATAATAGCTGTAGTAACGATATTTATTATCGGTACAGGTATTAAAATTGTTCGTCCATGGCAGAAAGGGCTTGTCGAACGCCTGGGTAAGTACCAGCGTACCGTGGACAGCGGTCTGACAATAATCATCCCATTTCTTGAAAACATAACGAAGATCGATATGCGGGAGCAGGTTGTTGATGTCCCGCCGCAGGACGTTATCACAAAGGACAACGTCGTAGTCCAGGTAGATGCGGTTGTATATTATGAAATAACCGATCCTATAAAAGTGAAATATAATGTTTCAAATTTTTACCTGGCTTCAACAAAACTTGCCCAGACCAATTTAAGGAACCTTATAGGTGACCTTGCCCTTGATGAGTCTCTTACTTCGAGGGAGACCATCAATGCAAAACTCCGCCAGGTGCTTGACGATGCAACGGACAAATGGGGTGCACGTGTTACACGTGTGGAACTCCAGAGGATCGAACCGCCGATAGATGTTACCGAAGCGATGCATACGCAGATGAAAGCCGAGCGTCTCAGGCGTGCCACGATACTTGAAGCGGAAGGAAATAAGAGAGCGGCTATCCTTGAAGCTGAAGGTTCTAAAGAAGCACAGATACAGGAAGCCGAAGGTAAGGCGGAGGCAATAAAGCGCGTTGCGGATGCCGACAAATACCAGAAACTGACCGTTGCGCAGGGGGAAGCACAAGCGATCGAGTTCGTGTTCAAGTCTATCCATGAAGGTGACCCGACAAACGACCTTATCGCTATCAAATACCTTGAAGCGCTGCAGAAAATTGCCGACGGCAAGGCAACCAAGATATTCCTGCCGCTGGAGACTTCCGGAGTACTGGGAAGTATCGCCGGTATTGGTGAACTGCTTAAAGAAAAGATCGGCGGAGAGGGTAAGAAGAAAATGGAAAGCAAAAACGAATAAATAATTCACCCCGATACAGTCTCGAAAAGCCCCCCGGAAAGTTAAATTTTGGGGGGCTTTTTTGTATTTCAAAATTCTATTATCTGTTAAAAATTGATTAATTTATTTCCGTATAAAAAATAATGAGATTCTTCACTTCATTGCATTTCGTTCCACGCCAGAGGCGGACAGGCAGAATGACGTTGTTGGATTGTGGTATTTCGTCATTCCCGACTCCCAGACTGTGTGAAAACACATGATTATATATAATATTAGAA
>JBHPGK010000309.1:0-2539 GCA_042570605.1 Candidatus Zhuqueibacterota bacterium | reverse complement strand
GGCAAAAAGTAATGAGGAAAACCAGAGCGGTGCAAAGCCCAAAAGAATATAGAACAAAGATAACTGCCCTCCTTCCCGGGCATTGGAACTGATGCCGCCGATACCGACGGAAAGTACGGCGAACAGCAGATAGCCTAAAAGGAAATAAATTATTCCCAGGACAAGGAAGTTACCGGGTATCTGAATTTTGCTCATAAATCCGCCAAAAGTGGATGAGGCAAGGCTTAATAATAGCGGTGCTGAGATCAACCAAACCAGTACCTGTATCACCCCGGCAGTACCCAAAGCCAGAACTTTACTGATGAGCAGTTGGCGAACGGAAACCGAGGAGAACAATACTTCGATGAGGCGGCTTTCCTTTTCCTCTCCCAATCCGCTGACCAGTGAACTGGCACCGAACATGAGGGCAAAACCCAGCAGAAGGGAGAAAACAGCCGGGATAAAAATATTGCCGATATTACTTTGTTCAAGCGCTATATCTCCACTTTCGTTGAGACGAGTGATTTCCAGGTTCAAAGGAGACACGATCAACGCAGCTATATCCGGCGGCACTTTATCCTTCAAAAGGTTCACTGTAAGGAAACTTTTGATTACTGCAACAGTAACCGGATTGGTAACAAGCTCTTTCGCAAGTGTGTACCTTTGAATTTTCCCGGAGGATGTGTAATCCGCAGGGATAATAATATATTCCGGAACATCCTTGTTAACCAGAGCCTGTGTGGCTTCCTCCTTCGAAACAAAAGGGACCATCTTAATAAAGCCCTGATCGGTTTTATTTTCAAATATTCCTGTTTCATCCACATATCCTATAGCCGTTATTTCTATTACAGGAGGTTCTGACAGGATTATTACCAATTCAGTGATCCCGATTCCCATAAGGGCTAATACCGGTACGATAAGTGTCATAATGATAAAGCTGACCCTCTTGATCGTGTTCAGAAATTCGTGTTTGAACATTAACCAGGATTTATTCATGATTTCCTCCCGCTATATTCAGAAATATTTCATTCAGAGAAGGTGTTGTGATCTCAAACCGGTTGATGGTTATTCCGCGCTCGCGTAACCTATCAAGAATGGTCTGAGGTGTTGTGTCCGGCGCCAGGACCAATTCTACAGAACCTTTCTCAGGCTTTTTATCAATCACCCCGGGCAGGTCACCGAGTTCTCCATCAACAGCCACCCGGACCGAATTTTTTCGGAATCCTGCCCTGGTTTCCTTTAGATCACCGTAAAGGACTGCCTGCCCATGATTTATCATCAGTACCCTGTCGCAGAGTTCCTCGACCTGATTCATCTGGTGCGTGCTCAGAATAATTGCTTTCCCTTCATCCCTTAAACTGCCGATTTTGTTCTTCATAAGTTCCGTATTTACCGGATCCAGTCCTGAGAAGGGTTCATCCAGAATGATCAACTTTGGATCGTGAATGATAGTGACGATAAACTGGATGATCTGTCCCATACCCTTACTCATCTCCTTGATCTTTTTCTTTTTACTTTCGAGCATGCCTGTTTGCTGGAGTAAATCATCAGCTTTTTTTTCAGCCAATGTATTATCCATTCCTTTTAAGGAGGCAAGGTAGAGGATAAGGTCAATGGCGGTTAACTTTTTATACAATCCTCTCTCTTCAGGCAGGTAACCGATCTGATCTTTGCAGGCTTCATTCATCTGATGACCGAAGATATTCACTTCACCGGAATCGGGTTTCATAAAATCTAAAATTATTTTTATAGTGCTGCTTTTACCCGCACCATTGGGCCCGATAAGACCCAGGATCTCTCCGGGTTCGACGGAAAATGATAAATCCTTCACCGCGGTCTTGCCGGCGTATGATTTGAAAAGGTGATGTACTTCAACTGCTGTCATTAGATAGTCCCTCACTTATTTATTGAATTAAGTGTACATGGTTTAAAGAACATTATAAAGCTGCGTCTATTGCAGCATCTCCGCAATTATGGGACGGGTCTTTTTAATATGTTCGTAGTCCAATCGCAATCCCAGCGGTTTAAGGGAATTTCCAAAGCTGTCATAGATGCCTTTGACAGCTTCAAAAGGAGCCGCAACTGATTCCAATGCAGTTGAACCGTAGTTGTTTTTTACGGTTTTGTCAGCGCCTTTTTCAAGCAGTGCTTTGACGATGTCGGTTCGGCAAAAGAAAGCGGCGATGTGAAGAGGAGTTGCACCCGTGTTGTTTGTGATCTTCAAATCTACTCCGGCATCGATCAGCGCTTTTGCCGCTTCGGTCTTGCCGAATACTATTGCAGTGATCAGGGGAGTAGAACCATACTCATCTTTTTCATTCAGCTCTGAACCGGCTTTAATGTGCTGCCGGACAGCATCAACATTCCCCTGAAGAGCGGCAATTTGAAGACTTACACCCGGAGGTTTTGGAGCCGTGTCTGAATTCTTCTGCTGTCCACAGCCGGCAGCTGCCAAAAGTGCAGCTATAAGTATTGCTGTCGTTAATGTTTTCATTTCTACATCCCCTTTTTATCTTTATTTATTCATTAATACCGTTATGAAGCCGGGCAATATCGTTTT
>JBHPGK010000308.1:0-2542 GCA_042570605.1 Candidatus Zhuqueibacterota bacterium | reverse complement strand
GGTATTTTAACATTTCCGGAAAATTCTCTCATATTGTTCTCAATCTCCAGGTATTATATTATTATATCTGCGGTCTCAATCTCATATTATTATTATTCGATTAAAAAATTCCGAAATTTTGTGGAATTAATACAAAATTATCCTTGTTATAGTATTACAACCTATTTTAGAAAATAAATAAATAATTTTTGGAGGAACAAAGCATGGATAAATTCGAGTGTTTAGTTTGCGGTTACATTTATGATCCGGACGAGGGTGATCCCGAAAACGGGATCGAACCGGGTACTTCTTTTGAAGACATTCCCGAGGATTGGCTTTGCCCATTATGCGGGGCTGGAAAAGAGGAATTTGAAAAAGTTACGTGATTTTATAATTATTGTCAAATATGAAAGGAGATAGGAAATGTTATCAAAAAAAATGACTGACAAGCTTAATGAACAGATCCAAAAAGAGCTTTTTTCGGGACATTATTATGTTTCAATGGCTGCATATTGCGCATCCTTAAATTTTGATGGTTTTGCAAATTTTTTTATTGTGCAGGAACAGGAAGAAAGATTTCATGCAATGAAAATTTTTAATTATATAATTGAAAAAAATCAGGATGTGAAAATTATGGGGCTTGATCAGCCGAAAACTGAATTTAAGTCTCTTGAAGAAGTGTTTGATCTTGCATGGAAACACGAACAATATGTAACAAAATTGATATATAATTTAATGGATGCAGCTGTTAAGGAGAATGATTTTGGGACACAGAGCTTTCTGAAATGGTTTGTCGATGAGCAGGTTGAGGAAGAAGCGACTATGCTGGATATACTTGATAAGATTAAATTTTTTGGTGACGAAAAACAGGGTTTGTATTTACTTGATAAAGAGCTGGCAGCGAGGACATTTGCTCCTCCCCCGGCAGAATAAGAAGACAATGTTGCTTTGCCTTTCTATTGTATACTCAATTGTCATTTAATTTTACTTTTGACAGATTGAATATGTAGATGATCCAACCTGATTGTTAGGAGAATATATGTCTGTTAGGAAATTAAAAAAAGATATTTATGCAGTCGGTTCCATAGACTGGGACAGGGAATTATTTGATGCACTAATCCCACTTTCAGAAGGAACGAGCTATAATTCGTATTTAATAATCGGCAGTGAGAAAACAGCATTGATCGATACTGTGGATCCGTCAAAAGAACAGGACTTACTCGATAACCTCAAGAAGCTTAATGTAAGCAAAATTGATTATGTTATCTCTAATCACGCTGAACAGGATCATTCCGGGACTATCCCGAAAATTCTTGAACATTACCCGGAAGCTCAGGTTGTAACAAACCGGCGCTGCAAAGAATTTTTGATGGATCTTCTGTTAGTAAAAGAAGAAAAATTCAGAACAGTCGAGGATAGGGAGACTCTTTCACTGGGGAATAAGACTCTTCAGTTTATTTTAACTCCCTGGGTGCACTGGCCTGAAACGATGGTAACATATTTAAAAGAAGACAGGATCCTGTTTTCCTGTGATTTTTTCGGCTCTCATTTTGCGACCAGTGATCTGTTTGTTAAAGACAATAATAAAGTTTACGATCCTGCTAAGATCTATTATGCCGAAATTATGATGCCTTTCAGAGCGGTTATTATCAAAAATCTGCAAAAACTTGAGGATTTTGAATTTGAAATGATAGCTCCGAGTCACGGACCTGTTTATAAGGATACGGATTTTATTATCAAAACGTATAAGGATTGGGTTTCGGATTCAGTGAAAAATGAAGTTGTAGTACCTTATATTTCAATGCACGGCAGTACAAGTACAATGATCAATTATTTTTTGAATTCTTTAATAGAAAAAGGTGTCACTGTTACACCTTTCAATATTTCGCAAACGGATATCGGCAAGCTCTCGATGGCATTGGTTGATGCTGCCACGGTGGTAATCGGAAGTCCGACCGTACTTGCGGCGGCTCACCCCACAATTATTTATGCAGTTAGTCTTGTTAATGCTCTCAAACCAAAGTTTAAGTTTGCTTCTGTGATTGGTTCTTATAGTTGGAAAGGGAAAATGCTTGAACAGATCAAGGACAATTTGAGCAACTTAAAATTTGAGCTGCTGCCGCCCGTTATAGCCAAAGGTCATCCAAAAGATGTCGATTTTAAGGAACTTGACAGGCTGGTCAATGATATTGTTGACAGACATAAGAGTATTAATTTGATGTAATTTTTAGGGGGAAATAAATTTAACATCAAATATTTCTATTTTGTTTGTATTCTGAAATAGGTTTTTGCCTTAGTTTTTTTATTTGAAATATTTTAATACCCTATAGTTAATTCATTTGTTCTCAAATAGAATCTGACAGAGTCTTTTTTAGAATTCTAAGAAAAATCATTGGTTTTTATATTGAAAATCAAAATTGAAAAAATAGTCCTGAAATTTTGCTTTTAATCATGTTAATGAAAAATAATTCAGTATAGCAATTTAGAAAGATTTTGTATTTTGATATGTAATTTTGACACTTCTTCTTTTGGAATATCCGTTAGTTTAGCCACATCACCAGCT
>JBHPGK010000307.1:0-2573 GCA_042570605.1 Candidatus Zhuqueibacterota bacterium | reverse complement strand
AGGCAGATTTGAAAGTTTTAGCCTGTCATTTATCATCTCCTGGTCTTCATCTGATATTTCTTTCTTGGTCATCGAGATAAAATGCTGCACATTAAGCTTTGACATAATATCTTCAAGTATTAAATAAGGGAAACATATATTCATCAGGCTTGAAGTATCCTGAATTTTAATCTCAAGGGAGACTGTAATTACCGTCTCTCCAGGGGGTGCAATCTGAACAACATCAGGATTGCTTTCAAATCCTTCAAGAATAAAGGTCAAAGGTGAAACCTGCTGCCAGGATGAAGACAAATTTTCCATTGATTTTTCAATAATCTTTTTCATGACGGTCTGTTCGATAGTTGTGATCGGTCGTGCTTCATCAACTTGAGCACCTTTCCCTCCGAACAGGCGGTCAACAATAAACAATACAAGTTGAGGACTGATCTCAAGAATAGCGACACCGTTCAATTCTTCAACACGGAAAATATATATACAGCTCGGATCTGAAATCGACAAAATAAACTCTGAGTACTGAAGCTGGTCAACAGATATCAGGTTAATATCTACGATTGTTCTCAGCCTCACAGCGAGATAAGCATTAAACGTTTTAGCAAAGGTCTCATGAATGGTCTGAAGGGTTCTTAACTGGTCTTTTGAAACCCTGTTCGGATGTTTAAAGTCATAGACGTTTGCTGCTTTACCTTCACCGCCGCCGCCCCCACCAGAACCACTCTCTTCCTCTTCCTCCGGTGACACCGATGAAAGCAGCTGATCTATTTCTTTTTGTGACAGTATCTCCGCCAATTTACTCCTCCTTTACTGAATTATATATTCCGTAAAATGCATTCTTAAAATCTGCTCTTCCGGTAAAAGCCTCAGAGCTTTATTGAGCTTATCTTTCAACTCAACCTTTAAGGAATCCATATAGTCGGGATCCTGTAAATCTTCAATCGCTCTAGCCCGTAATGCAGATATGAGGATATCTTTTACCTCAGGTAATCTTTCATCCAATCTCTGTGAAACTCCCTCATTTGGAACCTCAATACCAAAACCAGTCATCAAGTACCTGTTTCTTTTACCATCCGGAACATTAACGGTAACTTTTTCAATAGAATAAATAAAACCCCATGGTATTTCTTCATCTTTTACCTCTTCCTGAACGACTTCTTCCTGTACCGGTTCTTCTTCGGGAAAAAATTTAGGTTTGATGATCGCTACCCATAAAATATATGCGATCACTACCTGGACGAGGATTATGCCAACCAGCATTATTGGTTTTTTGCCTCCCTTCTTGGGAGGCTGCTTTATCTCCTCACCACCAGCCTGTTCTTCTTGGAGTTCATCTTCCATTTATTTCTCTCCTTCTATATTTCTATTAAACCAGTTTTTATCTCTTTCCGATAACATTTTTCTAACATCATTTCTGAATTGTTCTATTTTTTTGGATGTTATATCTTCTTTTTGATAATCGATGAATATTTCAACCCGTCTGTTCTTAGCCTTGTTTAATGGCGCATCATTTGGGAACAGAGGCTCAAATTGCCCTTTCCCTGTCGCTGACAATTTAGATGGATCAACATTACAATAATCAATAAAGTAATGTAAAACACTCAGGGCTCTGTGAACGGATAATTCCCAGTTTGAGAGAAATTCCTCATTACTTATGGGAGTGTCATCCGTATGCCCAACAATACGAATATTATTAGGCCATCCTGCAGCCAGTTCAGCTAATGTATACAACACATGGAAAATCTGTGGCCTTAAAGTTGCCATACCCTGGTTAAACATTAAAGAATCATTTATATTAATAGCGATCCCCTGATCTGTAAATTCAAGTTTAATTGACTGCATGACATCTGCCACGTTTTCATCCGACATTTCTGCCAGAGTATTAGAAATTTCCTCTTCCTGTAAATTCGTAAGCTGAGGGATCGGCACTTCTTCCGACCTGATAACAGACTCTTCCTGGGGTAAGACTCCCAATGCCCCTTTCAAAGATCCCATTGCTCTTCTGAACTTTGCCTCCCGCATCGAAGAGAAAGACAGCAGCAGTACAAAAAACGTAAGCAGCAGTGTCATCATATCCCCGTAAGTGGTCATATAACCGGGTGATCCTACCGGGGGGCATTCTTCTTTTTTCTTTTTTGCCATACTTATTCGCCTTTAAACTTTCTATCCTTAGGTGCAATAAATGAATTAAGTTTTTGTTCAACAATCCTTGGGTTGTCACCCGATTGGATAGATAAAATCCCCTGAATCATCATTTCTTTTATCAATAATTCTTCCTCAGAGTAATTCTTTAATTTTCCCGCAATAGGTAAAAGCAGGAAGTTTGCAAGCACAGAACCATACAAAGTAGTGATCAATGCGACTGCCATTCCGGGACCAAGTGCATCAGGATTATCGAGGTTTGCTAACATGTTGATCAATCCGATAAGGGTACCGATCATTCCCCATGCTGGGGCAAAATAGCCCCACTGTTCAAATATCCCCCTGCCTTTTTTATGCCGACTTTCAATATAAGCTAATTCCGTATCCATAATATCATTAAGTAATTCAGGTTCTGTCCCGTCAACAGCTAACTGAATCCC
>JBHPGK010000306.1:0-2603 GCA_042570605.1 Candidatus Zhuqueibacterota bacterium | reverse complement strand
AGGTAAAGTATTTGAATTTGTGCCGTTTGTTCCCGGTACGCTGTCATTGATCAAAACAACCTGGAAAAAAATTGTCCCGGATGCACCTTTCAGATATTCATTTCTGGATGAAGACCTTTTCAATCAGTACTCGACTGAGCAAAGATGGAGAAGAATTGTGACATATGCATCGATGATCTCAATACTGATTGCTGCTCTCGGGCTTTTCGGTTTAACAGCGATCGCTGCTGCCAGACGTACAAAAGAGATAGGGGTGAGGAAAGTCCTGGGAGCTTCTGTGTCAAATATATTTATCCTGGTTTCTAAAGAATTTATTTATCTAGTGATAATATCAAATTTAATTGCCTGGCCTGCAGCTTACTTTGTTATGCAGAAATGGATGCAGAACTTTGCATATAATACAGGGATAAGTGTAATTGCTTTTGCTGTTTCTTCTATAATTACGATAGCCGCCGCTCTATTAACGGTAAGTTTTCAGGCTGTAAAAGTCTCCGTCAAAAATCCTGTGGAAAGCCTGAAATATGAATAAGTGAGAATTCAGGCCTACTTTTCCAGATCTTTTATCCAATCAACAACTTCATCCCATTTGTTATAATTCCCGTGTGCTGCTCCCGGGATCTCTATATAAGTGTATTTAGCGTTCAATGCTTTGAGTTTTTCAACTGCTTTTCTTGTATTTTCAATAGGTACGGCATTATCTTTATCACCATGTATTATCAGCAGGTTTTCACCCTTTATCCTGTCGATAATATCGATAATATTTTCACCGCCTGTTCTCTGCGGAGGAACCAGAGCGCCTGAGAGTATTACAAGCCCTTTAAAGAAACCGGGATTCATAAGTCCGAGCCTCCATGTTCCATACCCCCCCATTGAAAAACCGAGCATATATATCCTGGTCCTATCTATTTCCGGATTAAGAGTACAGAAATGGTCGATACATTCGAATACATCTTTCCCCGCATCCCCAACATACCAGTCGGAAAGTCCCCTTGCTTTTGGAGCGAGAACAGGGAAACCAAGTTTTCCAAGCCTCCCGGACATGTAACCTATAACGTTTAATTCGTCAACTCCACTGCCGTGCAGGACAACTATGAGAGGATATTTTTTACCTTTTTCTAATTCTTTCCGGATCGCAACGGAATATGGTTGAAGAGTATTGTCAATTTTTGACCTGTGAGCAAAACGATTAACTCCTTTTCCTTCAAAAACAGCCGGCAAATTTTTTTCAAGTTTTGCATATAGCTCATTTATTTCATCATGCCAGCGTTTTAAAGGTGTGATATTTTCGTATATATTTTCATTATAAAATTCGTCATACCAGTCAAATCTGACCTCCAAAACCGGAAGGGAAAGTGCTAATCTCTCATCCTTCCTGAATTTATCGATATTGATCTTTAACTTCCCGATCTCTTTTTCATTGTAAACAAATATTTTATCGCGGTACGAAGCGGCTGCCTTTTTTTCATTATTATGAATAATGAACATTACTTCGTAATTTCCTGTGGGCATATCACCAATATTCACGGGAAATTTCCCTGCATTATTACCTCTGCTGAGGTCTATTGTCTTTTTCTCTTCCTTTTTAACCCTGAAATCACAGATAAATTTTGCCGTGATCTGCCAGTTCTTTTCTTCCCTGTCTAGGTTAACAGAATATTCAACATCCATATCCTCGCCGGCTTTGAAGTAATTCTTTTGTAAAGTAAAATTGCTGCTTCTTTCTTCTTTTGATCCCGGAACAAACGGCACAAATTCAAATACTTTACCTGACCTGAATTTTGTCTGTTCAGAATCATAAATACCGGGATGCAGCAGGACAATACTCTGCCGTGTATTTTTATCCCTGTCCACATAGGTTATATTCAACGCCCTTTTTTTATGTATAAACGGATTAAAGGGTTTTAAAAAATCAAATGGTATTGCCACTTCATAATAACAGTTATTATCTTCCCGCCTGAATTCCGATTTTATATTACGCGGCAGCCCGTTCAAATAATATTTCCCGTTTTTGTATATAAGCACCTTCTGATCTTTTGCAAAACCGCATTGAATCTGGTATTCAGATGAATCGATCTCCGAATGTAGTAGCGTAAAAAAGAAACCGTCACCGTACCGCCAACCACGGTTAACCGTCCCGAAATCATCATCAACTGCTTGCACAGCTATGTATAATTTTTCCCTGTCGAAAACAAAAGCTGCCTTTACATCCAGGTCAGAAGAAGCTGCTGGTTCTGCCCAATCTACAAAATTCGTCAGTGCAAACCATTCGGCATTCTCCCAGTCTGAGAGTTTTCCATCAACTTTTATACTATTATCTCCGACCTGTTTTATAACGGGATCCTGTGCGTTAATTACAGAAGCACTCAGAATTATAAAAAATGCGACAACAATTCTAAATAAAAACATATCTTTGTCTCCCTTAGATAAGCAAGAAATTAATAAGAGAATTTAAATCAAAAATCAAACAATATATTTCACACAAATAAAAGTTTCGTAATATACATCAGTTATTATTTTTGCATTTTAGTTTGTAATTTTGATATTTGATTTCATTAGTGTCCGGTAAAACTTAAAAAGACCTATACTTAACCTCTTGTTTTAAT
>JBHPGK010000305.1:0-2612 GCA_042570605.1 Candidatus Zhuqueibacterota bacterium | reverse complement strand
CTAGAAGAGGGAAGCTTGATCCGGTGATCGGGCGTGACAATGAAATCAGAAGAATACTGCAGGTATTAAGCCGTAGAACTAAAAACAATCCTGTTTTGATCGGCGAACCCGGTGTAGGTAAAACTGCTATTGCCGAGGGTATTGCCCAGAGAATTATTCAGGGAGATGTACCGGAAAACATCAAGGATAAAATAATTGTTGCCCTTGACCTTGGTGCTCTGGTTGCGGGTTCTAAATTCCGCGGTGACTTCGAAGACCGGCTGAAGGCAGTTTTAAAGGAGATCGAAGAATCTCAAGGGAAAATCATACTTTTCATCGATGAGATCCATACATTGGTCGGTGCCGGTGCCGCTGAAGGAGGAGTTGATGCTTCCAATATGTTAAAACCTGCTTTAGCCCGAGGTGAACTTCGCTGTATCGGCGCTACTACTTTAAAGGAATATATGGAGAAGGATGCAGCACTGGAGAGGAGATTTCAACCGGTCCTGGTTACTGAACCGACAGTTGAAGATACAATTTCAATTTTACGCGGACTTAAAGAAAAGTACGAGGTCCATCATGGCGTAAAAATTAATGACGGTGCAATTGTCCAGGCAAGCGTACTTTCACAAAGGTATATAACCGACCGACAGCTTCCGGATAAAGCTATAGACCTTATTGATGAAGCTGCCAGCAAACTCAGAATGGAAATCGACAGCATGCCTGAAGAGATGGATAAAATTGAAAGAAAGATCAAACAGCTTCTGATTGAAAAAGAAGCAGTAAAAAAAGATTTGAGCGTTTCAGGAAAAGAAAGATTAAAAAAGATAAACTTAGAACTCGCTCAACTTGAAGAAGAATTCCGTGAACTTAAAGCACACTGGGATATTGAGAAAGGGATAATTAAAGAGATAAGAGCTATAAAGGAACAGCTTGAAGATCTTAAACAGCAGGAATCTGAAGCGGAAAGAAACGGAGATTTCAGTAAAGCTGCTGAGATTAAGTATAGTAAGATAGCTGAGGCAGAAAAAAACCTGGAAAAAAGAAATAAAAAATTAACCGGTTGCGAGGATGCTTGAATCAGAAAGGGATAAACTGCTGAAAATGGAGGAGAGATTAGAAACCCGTATAATTGGACAAAACAGCGCTGTTACTTCAATCTCTGATGCTGTAAGAAGAGCAAGAGTAGGATTGCAGGATACAAACAGACCAATCGGTACATTTATTTTTATGGGCAGTACAGGTGTTGGTAAGACTGAGCTTGCAAAAGCATTAGCTGAATTTCTTTTTGACGATGAACATGCACTGGTACGGATCGATATGTCTGAATACATGGAAAGGCATTCCGTCTCAAGGTTAATAGGTGCTCCTCCCGGATATGTAGGATATGATGAGGGAGGTCAGCTAACTGAGGCTGTACGGAAAAGACCGTACTCTGTTATCCTTTTGGATGAGATCGAAAAAGCTCATGATGATGTATATAACATTTTACTGCAGGTTATGGATGACGGAAGATTAACTGATAATAAAGGAAGAACGGTAAATTTCAAGAATACTGTTATTATTATGACCTCTAATATCGGCGCTCATCTGTTAATGGAAAAGTCATCATCAATAAATGAGAATAATAGAGATGAGATCATGGAAGAACTGCATATACAATTAACTCAAATGCTGAGATCAAGCGTTAATCCTGAATTTCTGAACCGCATTGATGAAGTAATCATCTTTAATCCATTAACAAAAGAAAACATTAAAAGAATAGTTGAAATACAATTCAGCAAGATAAAAGTACTTGCGGAAAAAAACGGGATAGAACTGCAGCTTGAAAATAGTGCACTCGAGTATATCGCTGAGATCGGTTTTGATCCATCATTTGGTGCAAGGCCACTTAAACGTGTACTGCAGAAATTATTATCCGATTCCCTATCTAAAAACATTCTTAAAGGTGATTTTTTACCGGGAGATACTGTGATTATTGCAAAAGAGGGTGACGGTCTTTTATTCAAAAAAATATCAGCATAACACATGAGCAGGGTACATAATTAAATATAGATTTCATCAACACTAATAACGAAAACCTCACAGCCAAAAGTTGTGAGGTTATTTTTTTACTTAAGTTTTTGATTTAAAGGGTAACAAAATTAGGGGACTTTAAATGGCAAGTAAAAAATTAGAGACTTTTGTTGGAAAAGAAACAATAATAAAAGGTGATGTTACTATTCAGCACAGTCTTCGGGTTGACGGACAGGTAAGGGGTAAACTCCGATCAAAAGAGGATATAACAGTCGGCACAGGTGCAAAGATCAGTGGCGACATCATTGCGGATATTGTTATTGTTGATGGTGATGTTACCGGAAATATTTTCGCAAATAAAAGTGTTCATCTCCAGAATAATGCTTCATTAATAGGTGATATCCGGACACCGAGGATAGAGATGCTGGAAGGTGCAAAATTCAACGGTCAGTTGAAAATGCTCGGTGAAGAAGGTAAAATGGCATAAGAACTATCGTTCTTTTTTACTATATACAAATTACCAATTATTATAGAAAAAGAAGGGGCAATTCATGAATTGCTCCTTTTTATATTTGTATACAGTCATTATCATCATTTCCAGTATATATATATATATA
>JBHPGK010000304.1:0-2621 GCA_042570605.1 Candidatus Zhuqueibacterota bacterium | reverse complement strand
TTTTTCCAGAACTTATTAAAAATTTCTATTCAGGGCTGTTTAGAGCTTCCTCATATCAAAAAAGAAAAATTCAGTTAATTTCAAAATTAATAAATCTAAACTTGTTAAAAATGGTATTATGCTTTATATTTGGTAATTAGAAAGCAGCTAAACAATTACAAGGGCATACCAACCTAATAAATATTTTCTTTAATCATAAAATTGGAGTAACCTCCATGGAAGAGCAAAATTTTAAACCGCAAAATCCTGCTGAAAACAAAAAAGATGATAGGAAAAAATTCGGACGCCGCGAGATATTAAAAAGCCTGCTTGGAATCCCTGTTTTAGGATTACTGATTCAGCAGATACTTCATAAAAACAAATTAGAAAATTATAGAAAAAACGAGATCCTGTCTGAGCTTGGAATGGACAGGAAAGCGCCCTCAATTATGCCACAGACTACAATGAAAAAACCGGGACAATTAATAAGACTCGGTATTATAGGTTTTGGTACAAGAGGTGAACAGCTTGCTCGTTCTTCCGGATTTGCCCATCCGGAATGGATCGATAATCTGAGAAATGCTGCTAATCGCAACAAAAGGGATAAAAGACTCCAGACATGGCTCAACCAGGAAGACTTAAATATTGCGATCACCGGCATCTGTGATGTATTCGATCTGAGAGCGGAAAAAGGTGTAACAGTCTCTAAGAACAATATAAGACCGGGTGGCACAGAAGGTATTCTTGAAGGAGCAAAACGCTATCGTACTTATCAGGAACTGCTGCAAAGCAGTGATATCGATGCTGTTATCGTTACAACACCTGACCACCATCATGCACAGATATCAATCGACGCAGTTAAAGCCGGAAAACATGTTTACTGTGAAAAATGCATGACCCGGACTGAAGAAGAGGTTTATAAAGTTGAAGAAGCTGTAAAAAGGAGCAGTGTTGTCTTCCAGGTGGGTCATCAATATACTCAGAATTACAGCTACGTAAAAGCGAAAGAACTCATCGAAAAAAATATTCTCGGTAAAATTACCCTGGTAATGACAACAGCGAACAGAAATACACCTGACGGCGCATGGATCCGGCATCTTGACAGTAAAGGGAATCCGAAACCGGGTGATCTGAAAACTATAGACTGGGACCAGTGGCTTGGTTTTAGACCGAAAGTACCATTCAGTACTGACAGGTATTACAACTGGACAAAATGGTGGGATTATGCTACTGGTCTTTCCGGACAGCTTTTGTGCCATGAGTATGATGCTGTAAACCAGCTTCTCGGCTTAGGTATTCCAAAAAGAGTAGTATCATCAGGAGGTATTTACTTTTTTAAGGATAACCGCGAGATCCCGGACATTTTTAACGTTATATTTGAATTCCCTGATAAAGATGTTACCCTGGTTTACAGCGCTACTCTTGCAAACAGCCGCTACAGAGGCAAGGTGTTCATGGGACATGATGCATCCATGGAGATCGGAGCCGGTTTAAAAATAACTGTTGACCGGAATTCCACTAGATATAAGGCAAAATTACAGAATAAGATAATCGATCCGTCTTTGCCGTTGTTCACTTACACACCGGGTTTACGAGATATTGAAGCGGTGACATCGGCTACGGAACAATATTATCAATCTGCAGGGCTCCTGTACACATACAGGGAAGGCAAACAGGTGGATATTTCACATCTGCATATCAAAGAATGGCTCGAAAGTATCAGAACCGGGAGTAAACTCAGCTGCCCTATCGACAAAGGAATTGAAGTTACTATTGCTTGCCATATGGCTACCAGATCATATCTTGAAAAACGGCCTGTTCAATGGGATCCCGTGAAAAAACGGATCGTTTGATACAATATATTTACAGGGGTGATCTATGATAAAAAAAATCAAACTTTTTACCGGTTTATTATTATCTCTTTTTATTATTCTATCTAATAACACCTTTTGCCAGACCACCAAACAGAATACCCTTACATCAGCAGAAATAAATGCAGGATGGAAACTTCTGTTCGATGGTAAAACCTCAAATAACTGGACAAGTTCAACCAAAGAAGTTTTTCCGGAAAAAGGATGGAAAATCGAAAACGGAGAATTAGTTGTTGTACCCGGCGGAGGCGGAGGTGACATAGTCACTGAAAAAAAATACAGCAGTTTCGAATTATCTCTTGAATTCAAAATGGTTCGCGGTGCAAACAGCGGAATAAAATACTTTGTGCAGCCTAAAACTTCCATTGGACTGGAATACCAGATATTAGATGATGATAACCACCCCGATGCAGACCAGGGAGTTGGCGGCAACCGCAAACTCGCTTCTCTATATGACCTGATCCCGGCTGAAGATAAAAATACAAAACCAGTCGGAGAATGGAATCAGGCGAGGATTATTGTAAACGGAAATCATATTGAACACTGGCTTAACGGGAAAAAAGTTGTTGAATTTGAACGAAGTACACAGATTTATCGCGCCCTTGTAGCTAAAAGCAAATACAAAGATTATGAGAATTTCGGAATGCATCAGAATGGACATATTTTATTACAGGACCATGGAGACAATGTCGCTTTCCGGAATATAAAAATTCGAGAATTAACTGATAAATGACTAAATGAACATTAGATGAATCAGTAAAAAAGAAATAT
>JBHPGK010000303.1:0-2711 GCA_042570605.1 Candidatus Zhuqueibacterota bacterium | reverse complement strand
TCTATATCATGGGTATGAAGTCGATGTGGGTGCACTGGATGTGGGGATTTACAATGGGGGCGTTCTGCCTGGCTTATATGGGGAAATGGGTGAGAAGGTCAAACGTTATGACTGGTGCTGAATGGATGATAACTAGGTTCGGTGAAGGTGCCGGTGGTAAAGTGGCAAGAACAGCATCAGCAGTAATGGCTGTTTTTTTACATTCCAGTCTGATTGGATATGCTTTCCAGGGTATCGGAAAATTTGCCGCAGTATATCTCCCTTTTTCGCCTACACTTTGCGCAGCACTGATAATCGGATTGACCACATTTTATGTGCTTTTAGGCGGACTCTACACTGTCGTAGTTACCGATGTAATACAGACGGTAATTTTGACTATAGCAAGTGTTATTATTGCTGCTGTTGCATATTTTCATCTGAATCCGGATACTTTAAACAGTATACTTCCTCAAGGATGGAATTCTGTTATCCCGGTCTGGAGATTTGATACCCTTGCGGGAACTTCGAATGCTGAATTTGAATTATTTGGGGCTTTTGTCCTTGTTTGGGTATTAAAGGGAGTTTTATTAAGCACGGGAGGCCCTGCCCAGCTATACGATTTTCAGCGATATCTTGCCGCGAGGACACCCAAAGATGCTGCAAAGATCGGTGCGGCCTGGAGCCTCTTTCTTATAGTACGGTGGGGTATGGCAATGGGAATAGTCCTTCTTGCGCTTGCCGGTATAAATTCTGTCAGTGATCCCGAGCAGGTGATGCCGCTCGTTATTCAAAAATATCTTCCTGCAGGTATCAGGGGATTTGTAATTGCCGGTCTTTTAGCGGCTTTTATGTCTACGTTCAGTTCAACTGTAAACAGCGGTGCTTCATATATAATTAGAGATTTCTGGCAGCCGTTTTTCAAACCGGATGCTTCTGAAAAGTCACTTGTCAGAAGCGGGTATGCTGCAACATTAGGGATAGTAATTATCGGTATGATCGTCGGCCTTCAGACTAAATCAATTAATCAGATCTGGAGTTGGGTGAACCTGGCACTCGGTGCCGGTGTCGTTGTCCCGAATGTGCTCAGATGGTACTGGTGGAGAATGAACGGATGGGGTTATGCTGCTGGGACTTTATCAGGTATTCTATGCTCGCTGATAGTTTTGTTTATGCCGGAAATTCCACTTTACATAAGTTTTCCCTCTATCGTTATAGTTTCTTTGATCACCAGCGTTATAGTATCTCTTAAGACTCCGGCGGTTGAAGAGGAGACATTATTGAGCTTTTATAAGACAATTCGTCCCTTCGGCTTTTGGAAGCAGGTAAGCCGCGCAGCACCTGCAGATTCGCTGCCGCAGCTAAACAGGACGGAAAATCCAACACGTGTGGTTTTAAATACTGTGTTAGGTATAATCGCTATTATCGGTTTATATATATCCCCTATGTATCTTGTGGGGCATTGGCATAAAACAGCATTATTGTGGTTCACTACTTCATTAATTGCCGTTGTTATTTTATACTGGACATGGTATAAACCGTTGAGTGAGGAGGAGTAAAAAGGAAATTAATAATTAAGAATTAAGAATTAATATTTAAGAATTCCCCCCGAGCACTTGGGGTATCCGACTCAGGCGGAAAAATTAAAATGAAAATATTGGAGAATTTAGTTAAGATGTAGCTGTTGAACAAAATGAAAAACAGATCGAAAGATAACTGAATTTGAAAAATAATGAGTTAATTTAAGGAGGAATTTAATGATACGTTTTTTCTTTGTTTTTGCTGTTTTTATTTTCACAGGTGCAGTATTTACGCAGGAAAATAAGTGGGATATCCCTGAACGGTATCTTCAAGGCTATATTAAATCCTTAAAAGGACAGGTAATGAGTTATCATTCACCTGAACCTGGTGTAACTTCCGCGCTTCTTGTGCGGTCTATTGATTCAAATATGTATATTGAATGGGAAACGGAAGCCGTTCCGCAAGACTATAAAAGTGAGTTTGTAACTTTTTTATGGATGTTTGGAATAGATGTTAATTCGGACAGTCATAAATTTGATCTGTTTGTAAACGGGAAAAAGCGGTTTACTTTTTCCAATCCTAAAACTACCGATAAAAAAATATGGAGTGTAGATGGAGATAAAGGAGCAGAATTAAAATTCCGGGCTGTGATGGTGGATAGGTACGAGGATATGATGGGTTATGCTACTATGAGATTACCGGTATCAGATATGAAGAGGGGTGAACCGCTTATAATAAAAGTCGCAGGTGAGACATCTAAAAGCCGTAGCTGGTATATGACTTTCGAAAGTAAGGTGGAGCAGAAGTTCTCCATTGAAACCGAAGATGTAATGTTCAGAGAAGGAAATAAGCTGCTGCAGTCGCTAAGGTTTGACTTTGTGCATTTAGGGGAAAGGATAAACGGGTCACTTTCCATAGGAAAAGAAATAAACAGGAAATTTGACCTTCAGCCGGGCTATAATTCCATACAGGTTAAAATTCCGGAAGTTAAAAATCCTCAAAAATATTCGGCTGAAATAAAAATTGGTAAAAGACCGGCTGTCAAACGGGAATTTACAGTACATCCTGTAAAAAAATGGAAAATTTACTTCGTACAGCATACTCATACCGATATTGGATATACCCGCCCCCAGTCTTCAATATTACCTGAACACCTGAGATTTATAGATTATGCCCTCGATTTTTGCGACCAGACTGATGATTTTCCGGATGAT
>JBHPGK010000302.1:0-2712 GCA_042570605.1 Candidatus Zhuqueibacterota bacterium | reverse complement strand
TATATATAAAGTTATGAAATATATACATTTATTCAAAATGAAAAATCAATTTTCTCTATTATTAGCATATTTATATTATCATCAGATAAATTAAACTTTTCTTTTAACAGGTTCTTCAATTTCCCGGTTTCTCCGTTAATATATTTGAAGCGAAAAACGGCTGTTTTTTTATCTTCGGAATATTCCGTTTTTGTGATGTACCCGTTATAATCGTCCTCGGAAGGTTTCTTTGATTCTTCAGTGATAACATTTTTGATTTTGTCTAGAGCAGGTCTGTCGTCTAACGTCGAAAAATCCACTTTGAAACTCACTTCCTTTGCTCCCTGCTGTATTGAAGCGGCATAATCAGGAATGTTCTCTACACTTAAAATCTTAAAACCTGACGGCAGTACCTTATTGATTTTATCCTGAATTTTTTTGTTGGTTTCCTTTTTTGTCAGGGTAATATCCATGTACTCGCAGGTACTGGTAAAACCAAGCGGAAGCGGTAAACCCATAGAGATTTTTGGATGAGGATTAAATCCCTGAGAATACTTCACATTCAGTCCGGACATTTTCAGGCAGCGGTTAAATACTCTGATAAAATCTTTATGTGACAGGTATTTTGAAAGTCCTTTTTTCTCAAATTTGATCCTGTATTTGAAGTTTCCGTCATAGCTTTTTTTGTCAGGCGGCGGTTTAAGTTTATTTCCCTCTAATGCAAATTTATTGCACTGAGTTTCCTTAATAAGCCCGCATGCTCTGCAGGAATCATCTCTGCAGTCCGGTGTATATTCCCCGTTATATGCCTTTTCCCTCTCTTTTTTAAGGAATTTTTTATTTATCCCTTTATCAATTATATCCCAGGGCAGGTACTCATCCGTGTTTTTTTCAGAAATGTAAGTATTATGATCAATGTTGAGATCACTAAAAACGGTTTTCCAGTTTTCCCAGTTAAAGAAATCATCCCAGCTTTCAAATTTCGCTCCTTTTTGCCAGACTGTTTCGATTACATCGCCAAGCCTTCTGTCCCCTCTGCTTAGAACTGCCTCAAGGAGCGACACTTCAGGATTTCTGTATTTAACCTTTACCTGTCTTGATCTCAGCCTGCTGATAATATATTCATTCTTCGTTTCAAGAGACTTAATGTCTTCCTGTTTTTCCCATTGAAAAGGTGTAAATGGTTTTGGTGAAAAAGGGGATATGGATACATTGATATTGATCCTGCCGTATTTTCTGCTGATCCTGAATATATTATTTACAATTTTTATGATCCCGTCAATATCTTCGGGGATTTCTGTCGGGAGTCCTGTCATAAAATAAAGTTTGACTATTCTCCATCCGGATTTAAATGCGGTTTCAATAGTATCGTATAATCCTTCCTCCGAGATATTTTTATTTATTACTTTTCTCAGTCTTTCAGTGCCTGCTTCGGGTGCTATCGTCAATCCTGATTTCCTGATACTTTTTGCGAATTCAGCCAGTTCGCCGGTAAATGAATCCGGTCTTAACGATGGCAGGGAAACAGAAAAATTATAATGGTCCATATAATCTTTGAAACCGGCAGTTAACTCAGGCAGCTTTGAATAATCTGAAGTTGACAGTGAAACAAGGGAAACCTCTTCATAACCGGTGTTCGATATTCTGCGGAATGATTCGTTTATAATATCATCAACATTTCTCTCCCTGACCGGACGGTAAATAATACCTGCACCGCAAAACCTGCATCCCTGTGTACAGCCCCTGTATAATTCAACCTGCTGCCTGTTGTGCTCGACGTTGATTAACGGGACGAGTGGTTTTAATGGGTAAAATTCATTCTCAAGTTCGGGTGTAACTGCTGCTTTAACCGGGATCAAAGAACCTTCTCTTAAAGAAATATGTTTTTTGATCTTTCCGTTTTCATAGACAGGCTTATAAAATGCCGGAACATAAACACTTTCAAATTCAGACAGTCTTTCCAGTATTTCTAAGCGTTTTGCTCCCTTGACTTTTAACGATCTTATTTTCTTGAGGATACCCGGTAATGTTTTCTCAGCACCCCCTATAAGGAAAGCATCGATAAAATCCGCCATCGGTTCCGGATTAAATGCTGAAGGACCCCCTCCAAAAACAATCGGGTCATCTTCTTTTCGGTCTGCAGTTCTGACAGGTATCCCGCCCATGTTTAGCATATTTAATATATTTGTATAATGCAGTTCATACTGGAATGTAAATCCGATTATATCGAATTTCTTGATTGGTGTTTTGGACTCGAGTGAGAATAACGGGACGTTATCTTCCCTGAGCAGTTTTTCAAGATCGGTCCACGGATGATATACCCTTTCACAAACCATTTTTTTATTTTTATTAATGATATGATAAAGTATCTGGAATCCGAAATAGCTCATGCCGAGTTCATAAACATCAGGGAAGGCAAGAAGCATTTTCAGCTTATCAGGTGTATGTTCTTTGATAATAGTGTTTATCTCATTACCTGTATACCTACCGGGTTTCAGGACTTTGAGAAGATTCCGCTGGAGATATTTTTCTATTTTATTCATATTTTTGTTGGATGAAAACTTATATAAGTTAACAATTCTATTATTTAATAACAAGTTTCCAAATTTTGAAGTCATATGAATAAAAAAAGTTAAACAAATGTCCAATTGGGAATATTTTAACTTGAGAGAAGTATATTAATTATAATGACCGAAAATTTTTCTTTGAATATTCGGAATACAGTAATTATTT
>JBHPGK010000301.1:0-2789 GCA_042570605.1 Candidatus Zhuqueibacterota bacterium | reverse complement strand
ATACTTCTTTAGCAGAATGGTTGAAAAGTATATTGAAGGCGGAAATTTCATGCATCCGATTCTCGCTCTTTTGATTATCGGAATTGCAATTAGTTTAGCAAAAGCCTGGAGTTTATTCAGAGCTTCTATTAACACGAAGAAATTCCTTATTAATATTAAAAGTGCTTTAGATGAAGGTGGAATTGATTCTGCGAAAGAAGTATGTGAAAATACTCGCGGGCCTGTTGCTTCAATTTTTCATGCAGGTCTTTCAAGGGCAAATAGAGGGTTAGATCATGTTGAAAAAGCCATTGTTAATGCCGGTACAATCGAAATGGCTTTCCTTGAAAGAGGGCTTGTCTGGTTATCTCTGTTTGCTACAATTGCACCGATGTTAGGGTTCCTGGGTACGGTCAGCGGTATGGTCAGAGCATTTGATGATATTGCTTTAGCTAATGACATTACCCCATCGATCGTTGCATCCGGTATCTCCGAAGCACTCTTAACAACATTGTTCGGTTTGATTGTCGGTATTATAATTCAGATATTCCAGAACTTCTTTGTAACAAGGATCGATAAACTTGTAATCGATATGGAAGAAAGTTCTGTGGAATTAGTAGACAGTCTTCTCGAAATAGAAACCAAATAGCAGAGGAAATCATAAATGTTTGTTGACAAAAAGAAAAAAGCCGAAGTTGAAATTCCAACAGGTCCAATGGCTGACGTTTCATTTTTGCTCCTGATTTTCTTTCTTGTTACTACTACTCTGAATTCGGATAAAGGATTGATGATGGCGCTACCGCCGTGGGGTGACATTAAAGAGATACCAAAACAGAATATATCCCATATTCTTATTAATGCAGACGGATTAATAATGTTTGACCAGGAAGTTTGTCCATTAGCAGCGGTTCGTGAGCGTGTAAGGGCAAAAACTTCAGCGAATCCTTACCTGTTGATTTCAATAAAAACCGATAATGAAACTTCATACGAAAGATATATCGATGTCTTAGACCAGGTTAAACTAGGTTTTGTAGGAGATCCGAAAATTTCAATAGCTGAACCAGAAACTTAAAAGGGAAATTATGAAAGTTGAAAAAAAGATAAAAGCACATAAAGAAGTCAATCTTGCTTCAATGCCGGACATTGTTTTCCTGCTTCTGTTCTTTTTTATGGTTAGCGCAGTATTTAAAAAAGTTCAGGGAATTCCAGTCGTTCTTCCTACTGCAGAAAAAATTCAGAAAATTGAAAGTAGGAGACATATATCTTATCTGTTTATTAGCATAAAAGAAGATGTGATCGTTGATGATATGGTTGTGAATCTCCAGACTATACCTGACCTGATGTATGCAAAAGTAGTGGAAAATCCCCAGCTTTTAACTCTTATGAAAATCGATAAAAATGTTAAAATGAGTATTGTGCATGATGTTCAAAGCGAGCTGCGCAAAGGTCAGTGCTTAAGGATCAATTATGCTGCTAATTATAAAAATTAGTGAAACAATTAATACTATTGTGGAGTAAAAAAAGCAGGGACAACTATATTTTGGAGTAAAATCATGTATAAAAAACCAGAAGTAAATTTAAAGCTGAAATATAAAAAGGTTTTAGAAGCAAGTTTGTTAATATCATTTCTCCTTATTACTTCAATTTTTCTGGCATTCAAAAAATTCGAATTTGAGAAAATGGAAACTTCGATGCCGGATATACAATTTCAGGTTGATGAGATTCCGCAAACTCAGCAGATTAAGCGGCCAAATCCTCCTTCACAACCGGCTGTACCGGTTGAATCGGATGACCCGGAACTTGAAGATGATGTGACAATTGATGCTACAGAGATCGATATGCTGGAAGATATTCCTACACTTCCTCCGGCGCCGAAAATTGAGGAAGCAGAGGAAGAAGAAATACCTACTTTCCTTCCAATAGAAGATCAGCCCAAATTAATTGGCGGAATGACAGCTATATATGATAAGCTGGTATACCCGGAAATTGCGATTAAAGCTCAGGTCGAAGGCGCTACAACTGTCCGGGTCCTTGTTGGAAGAACCGGGATGCCTGAAGAAGTAGTTATTGTAAGATCTTCTGGAAATCAAAGTCTGGATGAAGCCGCTACCAAAGCATGCTGGGAAGGTGCCAGGTATACGCCGGCAAAACAGAGAAGTAAACCTGTAAGATTCAGAATTACACATAGGATTATATTTAGGTTAACGGACGACAAATAATCCGGCTTATTAAGAAGCAAACTGATTAAAAGGAGAATGGATTTACATTTAAAAATTCGTTAAACGATATTAAAAATGTGACTGAAATTTCCTTAAAATTCTTGACAATATAAATTGACTTTGGCAGTAAGGGTGGAGTAACTTTTACTGCCTTTGTTTTATGTAATGATCACAAATAAGAATTTAAAAAACATTTCCGGATATATTTTTACCGTTGGGAAAAGACCCCCTAAAAATAGTATTGCTGATATTCAGAACAATCAGAAATTCTATTTTAAGTCGTCACTGGTGGTGTCAATCTTGATAATGACATTGTTATTTGTTTTATTTCCTAAATTTGACATGCCGACAAGGCAGGTTGAAGCTCCGGTAATTACAATTGAACTGCAGGATATACCCCCAACAAAAAATCCGGGAAGGAGATCTCCTAAACCGCCCTCAAAACCATTTGTTCCCGTTGAATCTGATATTGCAGTTCTTGAAGCAGAGCTCATTGAAAAATGGGATGATGTTAATAATATTGATTTACCGGGTCTGCCGGGATTGGGTGGTTATGGAGGAATAAACGGGAAAGGAGTATCTACTAAAATT
>JBHPGK010000300.1:0-2815 GCA_042570605.1 Candidatus Zhuqueibacterota bacterium | reverse complement strand
ATAAAATTCTTGATTTCCAAAAAATTTTTAGTTAATATGATTTTTGGAATGAATCAGGATTAAGGAAGCGTTATCATGAAAATATTTCAGACTATTAAGACAGAACTTGAAAAAAAAAAAGCATGAAAAAATATGAGAATTTTCTATAATACATCAATCTACATCATAGCATCCGATATACCTTGAAATTACGAGACGCAGGATTTCTGATGTTCCTTCTCCGATCTCCAGAAGTTTCTGGTCACGGTAAAATCTTTCGACATCATACTCCTGCATGAATCCATAAGCACCGTGTATCTGCAGAGCATGATTCACACAGCGGTAGGCAACTTCTGAGCAGTATAATTTTGCCATTGATGCATACTTTTTATATTCATTTTTCTTATTTTCACACAGCCACGCCGCTTTATAGAGAAGGTTTCTTGCTGCTTCAATTTCAACGTGCATGTCCGCCAGTTTAAACGCATTAGCCTGAAATGTTGAAATAGCCTGCCCGAACTGTTTTCTCTCTTTTGCATATTTCAGAGCCAAATCATAAGCTCCCTGGGCACAACCCAGTCCCATGGCTGCAATTGAAAGCCGTCCCTTATCTAATGTATCAAGCATCTGGCGAAAACCTTCTCCCGGTTTACCGAGAATATGTTCTTCCGGAACACGGCAGTTGTCAAAGTAAAGTTCTGAAGTAATGGAAGACCTCCATATCATTTTTTTATGCATCGTTTTTGCTTCAAAACCGGGAGTTCCCTGTTCAATAAGAAAACACGTATGTTCCTTTTTTCCATCAGCACGGGTTCCGGTTCCGGTCTGCACCGTTACACCTAAGGACGAAGGAGATGAGGCATTGGTAATAAACATTTTAGACCCGTTGATAACCCATTCATTTCCGTCTTTAACGGCTGTGGTTTTGGTAGCCCCGGCATCAGAACCTGCATCCGGTTCTGTTAATCCGAATCCCCAGAGCTTTTCGCCGGTTGTCAATTGAGGAAGATACTTTTTCTTCTGTTCTTCACTTCCATAATAATATATAGGTCCGCTTCCCAGGGAATTATGCGCAGCTACTGTGGCTGCATGTGAACCGTCTATTCTTGCAAGTTCCTCAACTGCTACCGTATATGGAAGATACCCGCATCCGTTACCTCCGTATTCTTCAGGTACTATAAAGGCGAAAAGTCCTATTTCTCCCATTTGTTTTGTTATCTCCGGAGAAAATTCTTCCTTTTCATCAAGTTCCTGCGCTTTTGGTTTGATCACTTCTTCTGCAAACTTCCGGACTGTATCCCGGACCATTTCCGCTTCTTCGGGTAAATCATAATTTAATGACATAATTATTTACCTGTTTTTAAGTTAAACTTTCGATTAAAAATAACGGCTGCCCTGATTTCACTTCCTCAGAATCATTTACATAGATCTTTTTAATTTTACCGGATGCTGAAGTGTCGGTTCCCTGAAAATCAATTGGAGTAAATGTTTTCATTACTTCAATTAATCCTAAAACCTTTCCTTTTTCAACAACCTCTCCCTCAACTACATAAGGAGGTGAATCCGGTGAGGATTTTCTATAGAACATGCCGTTTGAAACTGCCGTAATAACATATCCTTCTTCATATGCTTCTTTTTCTGCAGATACTGCAGTACCAGCAGCCTTTTTATTCTTATCCAAATCGACAGCCGGATTTAAACAGAACAATTCCTGTCCATACTCAACTGGGAATGCTTTGTCAAGTTCTGATCCAATTTCAATTTTTCCATAAACTTCTTCTGAAAGATAGAGTTTGAATGAAGAATTCAAAACTTCAAGTTTACCTATAAAAGCTCCCGATGAAAGATAATTTCCATCTATCTGCTTGAAAGAAAACATCCCAACAGCCGGAGATAATATCCTGTACCGGGAGTTTTTGAATTCAAACAGTGCTTTTAATTCCACCATTGAGTAACTCCAAAATATAAATAAAATAATTCAATTCAGTCAGATAAACAGTTATAAATTAAAAACTCAAAAAAACCCACGAATTTAATAATGAGATTGCTTCGTCGCTCCGCTCCTCGCAATGACAATAAGGGCAACATTTTAAATTTTTCTTTTTCATTTTATCCGCCAGAGGCGGATCTACCTCAGGTAGACATTTTAATATTTGATATGAATATTACGACAGCACATTTATATCATGCAGTGACCATATTCTCGGATTTTTAATTCGTCTGTAGCCGATACTCTGATAAGCCATTTCGATCATAGTTTCAAGATAAGGGCGCAGCTCACTGAATAAAATAATCTCATCTGTATCTAACTGGCGCGCGGAAAGTATCGGATTCATCTCTTCCGTGATACGGCGCTCTACACCTTCCATACCGCGTTTTACGGCATCAAACTCTTCCTGGGTAGTAAATATTATATTGAAATTTTCATCGAGCTTTGTCCTGTATGTACCGATTGCAAGAGTTCTGCCTTCCATAACCGCAAGTCTTGTCAGTGGTGTGGAGAACTGAACGATAGGTTCATAGGGGCGCCCGTTCATAGCGTAATAGCCGGCTCCGGATGCTTTTCTCAATAACACAGTAAATACAGGAACTGTGTTGGTAGAATTCGCATAAAGCAGGTTCGAACCATAGCCGAGTAAACCCATTTTTTCGGCTTCGGGTCCTATATCAAAACCCGAAATATCCTGGAGCCATATAACAGGTATCCCATCATCATTGCAGGCTCTTACAAAACTTGTAATTTTTGAGATGCCTTCCCTGTACAGAATTCCACCCGGTCTTTTTGCATTCCTGTGCACAGGATGATGGGATACGGCGCTCTACACCTTCCATACCG
>JBHPGK010000299.1:0-2852 GCA_042570605.1 Candidatus Zhuqueibacterota bacterium | reverse complement strand
GTTTTAAATTTGATAGCTGCGTTTTCAGCCGGCAAACCGAAAGCGTCAAATCCGGTTGCATACATTACATTATAACCGGTCAGCCTTTTATACCTCGTATAAGCATCACCTATCGTGAAATTCTTTACATGCCCCATATGCAGCGGACCGGATGTATACGGATACATCTCAAGATTAAAAAATTTCTTACGGTTTTTATCGATCTCCACTTTAAAGGTCTTATTGGTTTCCCAGTAATCCTGCCATTTCTTCTCGATCTTCTGCGGTTCATATTTCTTTCTGCTCATGCTTATAATATCCTCTATTTTTATTTTCAGTACAGTTGTAACTTGACTCTATCTGCTTTATTATAAGATAATCATGTCATTTCTGTGCAATTATTATGAATAACGACTCTTTATCAATTAATTCAATATTGCCGAATCCTGCACGTTTAAGATAATATTCCAGTTCTTCAGGCCAGAATGCTCTGATCGTCGATATATCCGTGATCTCTTTTTCGGCATTATTTTTCTTTATAAAATATCTGGCTTTCCAGTCAAAAGTGAGTCCATGCTTTAAATTCCATGAACTCGAGCTGATCCTCGTTATTTCCTGACCATCCACATTCACAGATTGAGTTACTTCACTTTTTTCCTTTAGGTTTTTCACAAAATGCGGAGCGCTGAGACTATCAAGTATAAAAATACCACCTGTTTTTAAACATCTGTAAATGCTCTGAACACATTCCTCAACGTCTCGATTGGTCAGCATATATGTAATAGTCCTGCCCAATAAAACAGCGCTTTTAAATTCCCTTTCCAAATTTAAATTACGTATATCACTTTGAATAAAGGGCACGTCAGGTAATTTCTCTTTAGCAATCCGGAGCATCTCATCATATAAGTCAACCCCGGTAACATTGTATCCTTTTTCTACAAGAAGTTTTGTTAAATGTCCCGTTCCGCAGCCAAGTTCAAGCACTTCCCTTAAATTGTATTTTTTTGCGGATTGTTCAAAAAGCTGCATATCCTTTTTATAATCAAATTCCATTGAGTACAATTTATCGTAAACATCTGCTAATTCGCTATACAGTAACAAGTTGTTAGTTTTCATTGAAGTTTTTGTTTTATGTCCAGTTCAGTGTTTCAGGCTGATTATTCAACAATATATTAGTGCTCTCTCTTTCTCTTATAACAGTTGTCCTGGCGTTATCGATCAAGACTTCTGCCGGTTTCAGCCTTGAATTATAATTTGAAGAAAGCGCAAATCCATAAGCTCCCGATGATAGAACGGCAAAATAATCACCCTGCTGCATATCAGGCAGTTCCCTGTCCTGGGCAATAAAGTCCGTGCTTTCACATATCGGACCAACAAGGTCACCTTTTATCTTTTTATTATTTTGTTTGACAGGTAAAACTCCATGAAATGCTCTGTAAAGAGAAGGTCTTATAAGCTCCGTCATCCCGGTATCCGTTAACAGGAAAACCTTATCGGATTTTTGTTTTCTGTAAAGTACTTTGCCGGCTAAAATTCCTGCTGAAGCCGTAATTCTTCTGCCGGGTTCAAGGATCAGCCTGACTTTTTTCTCAAACAAATTTCTTATTTTTTCTCCAAGTTTAAACAGATCGGGTTCTTTCTCCTCAAAATCTTTACCTTTAGAGATCGTTTTATAAATATCTTCATAGCCATGTCCAAAACCGCCGCCAATGTTGATATATTCCGGATTTATTCCATTTTCTAAAAGTTTTGTATAGAGATCATAAAGAGATTCAACTGCATTTAAATAAGGCTCAATATCCGTTATCTGTGAACCTATGTGCATATGAATACCTTTAGTATCAATATTTCCCATATTTTGTGCTTTTTTATAAATTCTATGGCATTTTTCCAGATCGATACCGAATTTATTTTTTTTCATCCCGGTGGATATATAGGGGTGAGTATTAGCATCGATATCGGGATTTATCCGTATAGCAACAGGAGCTTGCGCATTAATTTTTTTGGCAATATTGTTAACATTATAAAGTTCTTCTTCAGATTCAACATTGATCATCAGAATTTTGTTCTTTAAAGCAAATTCGATCTCATCATCGGTTTTTCCGACTCCGGAAAACACTATTTTTTCGGATTTGAATCCACAACGTAATGCCAGAAAAAGCTCGCCGCCGGAAACGGTGTCGGCGCCAGCACCCAAACCGGCAATAATTTTAAGCAGAGAAATATTTGAATTCGATTTTAATGCAAAACATATCACCGGATCCAGGCTTGAAAAACTATTCTTGATCCTGGAAAAATTTTCGGTCAGAACATTCTTATTATATATATATAATGGGGTGCCGTATTTATTTGCAAGTTTATCAATAGAAATACCGTCCCAGTAAAGTTCCCCGTTTATATATTTCATGTTATACATTACCTTTGATTTCCTCTCTCAAATATTCCTTGAATTTTTTTATTGCATCGTTCAATTTATCAGGATTTTTGCCTCCTGCCGTGGCAAAGTGCGGTTTTCCACCACCACCACCGCCTACTTCTTTTGCAGCAATTTTGATAAGATTTCCCGCTTTAAATTTCCCTGTACTCAACAGCTCATCACTGACTGCGCATACAAGACTGACCTTTTTATCAATGATTGCACCGATAAGCGATATTTTTTTTCCCTTTGTCTCTCTTATCTTATCACTGATCTCTTTTAACTCCTCTGAGTCTTTAACCTCAATTATACCTGTAATAAGTTCAATCTCTCCAATAACTTCTGCATTTTCAATAATTTCCAAAGAATGCTTTTTAGATTCAGTGCTCTGGTAATCACCCAGCAATTTCTGCAGCTTTTTATTTTCATTCCGGAGGTTTTTCAGACTGTTTAAAAT
>JBHPGK010000298.1:0-2856 GCA_042570605.1 Candidatus Zhuqueibacterota bacterium | reverse complement strand
GTTAAATTATTTGGATTTAAGATAATAGAGGAATATAATGAGCTACCATGATCTCAGTAAGGTCTTTACTGAATACATCTTTACCGTCAGAATATGCGCCGGCCGGTGATGTGTTTGTAAAAGCGCCTAAAGGAGTAGCTCCCGATCTTTGAATCCCAGTGTTCATATATGCTTCATTGTTGTAACAGACATAAAGCATGTCATGCCGGCGTTCCATCGCTCCGGAAAGTGACTGTAAACCGATATCATAGGTTCCACCATCACCGCCAAATGCTATAAATTTAATGTCTTTATCCACAGGAAGTCTGCCGCGTTTTTTAAGTGCCTTATATGCGGCCTCAACACCGGAAACCGTCGCTGCTGAATTTTCAAAAGCATTATGTATAAAAGGTGTTCTCCATGCAGTAAAAGGATAAATGGTCGTAATTACTTCCATACATCCGGTTGCACACCCGGCAATGATCGGGTAATCGGTGGCTCTCATGACCATTTTCAAAGTAACCATTGGTATGCAGCCGGCACAAGCTCTGTGACCACCTGAAATTCTCTCTTTTCTTGCTGCTAAATCTTTTAATGTAGCCATTTTATTTCCTCTATTATCTTAAATCCAAATAATTTAACATCTCTAATTTTTTACCTTTTGTCAAAACTTCTTTAAGGTCGGTGAATACGTTTTTAATTGATGCAGGTTTGATATCTCTTCCGCCAAGACCGTACAGAAAATCATATATCACAGGTGAACCGTTTGAATTATGATATAAAGATGACCTGATACCTGTATAGACCGGCCCGCCAATTGCACCGAATGACATGCTTCTGTCAAATACACCGACAGCTTTGGCTTTTCCAAGGACCCTGACGATATCATTATGAGGGAATGGCCTGAAAACTCTTATTTTCAGAAGCCCGACTTTTTCACCTTTTCCTCTAAGTTCGTCTACCACAACCTTTGCTGTTCCGGCGGTCGATCCCAAAGCGACAATAATAATCTCGGCATCATCAGTAAAATATTCCTCCACAAAGGAGTATTTTCTCCCGGATAACTTTCCATATTCCTCGTCAGCATTTTCGATTACTTTATATGAATTGTTTATAGCTTCTATCTGTTGTCTCTTATGTTCAAAATAATAATCCTGAAGATCGAGCGGACCTACTGTAACCGGATTATCTACATCCAGCAGAGGTTTTCTTGGGATATATTCTCCAACAAATTTGGTAACTGCTTTATCATCCAGAATATCCACCCTTTCAAGAGTATGACTGATGATAAAGCCGTCCAATGTTATCATCACCGGAAGCAGAACATCTTTATTTTCTGCGATCTTAACCGCAATAATTGTATTATCATAAGCTTCCTGACAGTTTTCTGAAAATATCTGAAGCCAGCCTGAATCACGGGCTCCCATGGTATCCGAATGATCACAGTGTATATTGATAGGACCGCTCAATGCTCTGTTAATTGTAGGCATAACAATAGGAAGTCTTAACGATGCGGCTATATAAACGATCTCCCACATTAATGCCAGGCCGTTAGCGCTTGTAGCGGTCATAGCTCTGGCACCTGCCGCAGAAGCACCAACGGAAACAGTCATTGCGCTGTGTTCGGATTCTACGAGAACCATTTCGGTTTCAACTTCACCATTGGCTACAAACTCAGTGAATTTATGCATAAGTTCTGTTTGCGGTGTTATTGGAAATGCGGCCACTACATCCGGATTGATCTGCCTCATCGCTTCGGCAGATGCCTCATTCCCTGATAAAGCTAATACTTTTCCCATTTTTCTTACCTTATTTTTAGATTTTTCAAAATTATATTATTGATCTACTTTTTCTCTAATACCATTTCAATGGCACTTGCTTTTTCCGGGCAGACTGCTGCACATAATCCGCATCCTTTACAAAAGTCCAGGTCAAATTCCTTGAACTTACTGTCCTCAACTATGACTGCTTCGTCAGGGCAGTATACCCAGCAGAATAGACAATGGATACATTTATCCATATTATGAACCGGTTTATATGTTTTCCATGAACCCGTTTTGTATTTGACAGCATTGCCTGCTTCTTCTATCATACCTCCAATGGGTACTTCTTTCCAACCTTTTTGTTTCATTCTGTTTTTGCCTCCTCACTGGCACGTTTAATTGCTGTAACGTTGCCTTCAACGACTTTGGGATTAAATTTTTTTGATAGTTTCTTCTGCATATTTTTGATCATAAAATCGAGATCAAGGATTCCCGTTGCTTTAAGGATAGCCCCAATCATAACGGTATTCGGAATAGGCCGTCCTATCGTATCCAGGGCAATTTGTGTTGCATCGATTGTATAGACTTTTCTTCCTTTAAGTTTTAACCTTTCCCTTATTTCACCCGGAAGAGCAGGGGTATTGACAATAATAAGTCCATTTTCTTTTAACCCTGCAGTTACATCAACCACATCCATTAAAGTCGGGTCTAATACAACAACGATATCCGGATCTGTTATTTGTGAATGTACTCTAATAGGTTCATCACTTATCCTGTTAAATCCCTTAACCGGAGCTCCCATCCTTTCGGGGCCGTATTCCGGGAAACCCTGTCCGTACATTCCTTCATCTATTGCCGACTCCGCTAAAAGAAGAGCAGCGGTTTTTGCACCCTGTCCTCCTCTGCCGTGCCAGCAAATCTCTGTGATCTTTGCCATTTTCTGCCTCTCAATGATTAATTTTTTAGCTGTTGTTTGATAATATTTTCACAAAGTACTAAAAAAACAAAATAGGAATAAAGGTAACTAACATTTGAAATAATGTCAAGGTGTTTTTAGGGTTTTAGCTGGACTACCCCCATTTTTTTCGATGCATATGTCATTTCGAGCGAATGC
>JBHPGK010000297.1:0-2871 GCA_042570605.1 Candidatus Zhuqueibacterota bacterium | reverse complement strand
GTATATTTCAGAGTGTATTCCGGCAAAATAAATAACGGTTCAAGAGTTTTAAATATAAGAGAAGGTAAGAAAGAGCGTTTAGGCCGAATACTAAGGATGAGTGCTAATAAAAGAGAAGAAATGACTGAAATTGCCACCGGGGATATTGCTTGTGCAGTTGGACTAAAATACACCAAGACAGGTGATACTCTTTGTGATGAAAAGCACTTATATTCTCTCGAGGCGATGAAGTTTCCTGAGCCTGTTATTTCTGTTGCGATTGAACCGAAAACAAAGGCAGATGAAGAAAAATTGTTTGATTCCTTAGGTAAACTTGCAGATGAGGACCCTACTTTCATAATTAGAACCGATAAGGAAACTGCTCAAACAATAATTTCAGGAATGGGAGAGCTTCATATAGAAATATTGGTTGAAAGATTATTAAGGGAATTCAAAGTTAAAGCAAATGTTGGAAAACCTCAGGTTTCTTATAAAGAATCTATTTCGGCAGAAGCAGTCGGCGAAGGGAAGTTTATTAAACAGAGCGGCGGCAAAGGGCATTATGGTCATGTTAAGTTATCCGTAGAACCGGCTGAAAAAGGTAAAGGATTAATCTACGAAAATAATATCAGAGGCGGTAATATTCCTAAAGAATTTTTAAATGCTATTGAAGCCGGTGTTAAAGATGGGTTAAGCAACGGTTTCATAGCCGGGTACCCGATCGTTGATATAAAGGTTAGCGTTAATGATGGTTCTTATCATGAAGTCGATTCTTCTGATCTTTCTTTCAGAATTGCTGCATCTATGGCTGTAAAAAATGCAGTTGAAAATGCAGGGCCTGTGCTTTTAGAGCCTGTTATGAGTCTTGAGGTTATTGTTCCGGAAGAATATCTTGGTAATGTAGTGGGCGATATTACTTCCAGAAGAGGGAAAATAATGGGTATAGTGCCTAGAGTTGATGCTCAAATTGTAGCAGCAGAAGTTCCACTTTCAGATGTATTTGGATATGCCACAGATTTGAGGTCATTATCTCAGGGTAGAGCGATATATACAATGGAACTGGGTCATTTCAGTAATGTCCCAAAAGAGATTACTGAAAAAATAGTTTCAGGATTTGTTGTTAGTTATTAATTTTTTTATTTAAATCCTTATTTATAGGAGGTTTATTTATCATGGCTAAGCAAAAGTTTGAGAGGACCAAGCCGCATGTAAACATAGGGACAATAGGGCATGTTGATCATGGTAAGACGACTTTGACCGCAGCTATAACGATGTTATTGAACAAGAGCGGGCTAAGTGATGTCCGTACATTTGATTCAATTGATAATGCACCGGAGGAGAAAGAGCGAGGTATTACAATCGCGACTGCTCATGTTGAATACAGTACGGATAACCGTCATTATGCACATATAGATTGTCCTGGACATGCTGACTATGTAAAGAACATGATAACCGGTGCAGCTCAGATGGATGGAGCGATACTGGTAGTGAGTGCAGCAGATGGTCCGATGCCTCAGACACGGGAGCACATATTACTTGCAAGGCAGGTAGGTGTTCATCATATAGTTGTGTATTTAAACAAGATAGACCAGGTAGATGATCCTGAATTAATAGAGCTGGTAGAGTTGGAGTTAAGGGAGTTATTGAGCCAGTACCAGTTTCCAGGAGACGAGATACCGATCATACACGGTAGTGCATTACAGGCGATGAATGAGGAGAATGTGGAGAGTATCCATGAGTTGATGGCAGCGGTAGACAGTTATATACCTACGCCGCAGCGTGATATTGACAAGCCGTTTTTGATGCCTGTAGAGGATGTATTCAGTATAACGGGACGAGGTACAGTAGCGACAGGCAGAGTGGAGCGCGGCAAGATCAGAACAGGAGAAGAGATAGAGTTAGTAGGATTGGGTGCGAAGCGTAAGACAGTTGTAACCGGTGTAGAGATGTTCAGAAAGATACTGGATTACGGTGAAGCGGGAGATAATGTAGGTTTGTTATTAAGAGGCGTTGAGAAAGAGGCAATAGAGAGAGGCATGGTAGTAGCGGCGCCTGGGAGCATAACCCCGCATACAAAATTTAAAGGTCAGGTATACGTACTAAGCAAAGAGGAAGGCGGCAGGCACACCCCGTTTTTTAACGGATACCGTCCTCAGTTTTATTTCCGTACGACAGATGTAACTGCAGCAGTAAAGCTTCCTGATGGAGTAGAAATGGTAATGCCTGGGGATAATGTAGAGGTAACCGGAGAACTGATTGCCCCGATAGCAATGGAAAAAGAGTTAAGATTCGCAATCAGGGAAGGCGGTAGAACAGTCGGTGCAGGCACCGTTATCGAAATTATTGAATAAAATTAAGGAGAACAATTGTGGCGGCATCACAGAAAATAAGAATTAAACTTAAAGCATATGATCATAATCTGGTAGATAAATCTACCGATAAGATAGTTAGAACTGCAAAAGCTACAGGTGCCGTTATATCTGGTCCTATACCATTACCAACCAGAAGATCAGTTATTACTGTTAACAGATCGCCACATGTTGATAAAAAAAGTAGAGAACAGTTTGAAACCAGAATTCACAAGAGATTGATAGATATTCTGAATTCTTCGTCAAAGACTGTTGACGCATTGATGAAATTAGAGCTTCCCGCCGGGGTTGACATTGAGATAAAGGTTTGATGTATGAAAGGAATGTTAGGAAAAAAGTTAGGAATGACCACTGTTTTTGATAATAGTGGAAATAAAATTCCAGTTACTATGCTGGAAGTAGGACCCTGTCCTGTTGTCAGAAAAAAAACCAGTAAAAAAGACGGATACGATGCTTTTCTGCTTGGATTTGGTGAAAGCAGACTTTTCTCAGAAGTTTCAGAAGTAATTTCGTCAAACGTTAA
>JBHPGK010000296.1:0-2906 GCA_042570605.1 Candidatus Zhuqueibacterota bacterium | reverse complement strand
GAATTAATAGAAACTTATAAAATCACAAAAGATCACGTTGAAGATGTTATATCTGAATTAAAATGCTATGAAAATTCTAAGCAATTCTATTATAAGATACGAGAAACTGTTTATGATTCCCCAATCAAAAGAACTGCTAGATTTATTTATCTTAATCAAACTTCATATAACGGTATTTATCGAGTTAATTTAAATGGTAAGTATAATGTCCCATTTGGTTATCGCAATAAAAATTTCTTGCAAGCTGATACTTTGAGGCAAGCAAGCAAATTATTAAAAAAATCACATCTATTTTTTGGGGACTTTGAACTTTGTAAGAATAATATTGTTAAAAATGATTTGGTATTCCTAGATCCTCCATATACAGTTTCTCACAACAATAATAGCTTCATTAAATATAACCAGAAGCTATTCTCAATTGAGGATCAGTACAGACTTAGTAAACTTATTGATTATATAAAATCCAAAGAAGCATATTACATATTATCAAATGCTGCACATTATCAAATAGCCGAAATTTTTAATAAAAATGATTTACGTGTGGAATTGAATAGAGCTAGTTTAGTTGGTGGCAAAAACGCAAAAAGAGGTAATATAATAGAGTATATTTTTACAAACATTATATTATGAGGTAATTATGAATGACTGTACATCAGATAAATTTTGGGATGAAATTGTCTCAGACCAACAACTTAGAAAAATTTTTACTCAAAAAAAGAAACCTTATACTTATATAAGTGTCCCAAAACAATTAGTCTCTGAAAAAGTAAATGAGGGCTGGGAAATTGATAAAGAATTTAAAATCAAGGTAAGATTAAAAAAAATCAAGTCACCTGATATAGCATTTGAAGATGAAGTTTGGACAACTTTTGCAGAATTAGGCTTTAAATACCTTAACAAAGGTCGACATTTGGTAATCCCTTATTCAAACGACCCGAATTTAACTCAACAAATTGATGTATTTGCCGGTGATGAAGAGACAATTTTGTTGGTTGAATGTAAAGCGGCAAAAGGTGAACCTAAGATAGGTAATTTTAAGGAAACAATTGAAGCAATTAAAGTAAAAAGAGTAGGTCTCATAAAAGGGATTAAGAAACAATTTCCAGAATCAAAACACAAGTTTAAATTTATATTTGCTACGAAAAATTATGGACTTTCTAAGCCAGATCAAGCGAGGCTTGAGGAATTCAATATTGTTCATTTTGATGAAGAAACAATTCAGTACTACAAAGAATTAACAAAGCACTTAGGAAATGCTGCACGATATCAACTTTTGGGTAATTTGTATGCAGGACAGTCTATTCCGGAACTTGAAGATAAAATACCAGCTATTCAAGGAAAACTGGGTGGACTCACATATTATTCCTTTTCTATTGAACCAGAAAAACTATTAAAGATTGGGTATGTCTTACATAGAACAAAAGCAAATAAAAAGCTAATGCCAACATATCAAAGACTAATAAAAAAAGCCAGATTAAAATCTGTTCAAAATTTCATTGATGACGGTGGATTTTTTCCTAATTCTGTCATTATTAATATAGAAAGTAACAAAAATTTACATTTTGAAAGAGCCAATACCCAAGTGAGTGATGCAGTTTCTACAGTTGGAATTCTGCATCTTCCTAAATATTACCGCTCAGCCTTTTTAATTGATGGGCAGCACCGACTTTACGGATATGCGAATTCTGAGTATATGAGTAAAAATTCAATTCCAGTAGTTGCATTTGTGAATTTAGAAAGGAGAGATCAAGTAAGATTATTCATGCAAATAAATGAAAACCAAAAGGCAGTTCCCAAAAATCTTAGAAACACTTTAAATGCAGCTTTGTTGTGGGATTCTGATAATCTACTAGATCAAATTAAGGCTCTAAAACTACAAATAGCTCAGGATTTAGGTGAAACTATCGGCTCACCGTTATTTGGAAAGATAATTATTGGAGAAAATCCTAAAACCCTTACAAGGTGTATAACTATCGATACAATTAAAATTGGATTAGATCGTAGTAATTTTTTTGGAAGTTTTTCAAAGAATTCGATTATAAAAGATGGCTCTTTTTATAAAGGCAACAATGATAATACATATAATCAACTTATGCCTTTTATCATGGGATGTTTCAATTATATAATGGAACAATTACCTGATGAATGGTCTAAAGGGGAAGACGAAGATGGTTTTATTGCTATAAATGCTGGGATAGAAAGTTTATTGAGAATTATTAGCGATATAATTGATCATTTAGTGAAAAATTCTACTATTAATCCTAAATCAGACAAAACAGATAGATTAATTGATGAAACGACATATTATCTCGATCCATTAATACAATTTTTTAAGGACCTACCCTTTGAAGAAAAACTCGAGCTTCGTAAAAGTTATGGAGTTTCTGGAAGAACTCGATATTGGAGGATACTGCAAAAAGCAATAAACCAGATCAGAGGTAATTTTGAGCCTGAAGGATTGATAAGATATTGGAATGATGAAGAAAAACGATATAACACAGAATCATTTAACATCATTCGAGACATTGAGACATTTCTTAAGGACGATTTCAGAAATCGATTACAGAATTATTATGGGGAAACTTGGTTTAAAAAAGGAGTTCCAGGTAAAGTTCAAGATGAAGCAGTCCTGCTTGCTAATCGAAAGAATAGAGATATTGATATTCCCGATGATGAGTATGCCCCATGGGACTGTCTTAATATTATTGATTATCGCAATATAGCTACATATGGAAGTAATTGGCGAGATATTTTTGAAAAATTTTATACTAAACCCGGTGATGAGAAACTTCGTGGTGGTAAGGACAATAAAACTAAATGGATGCAGAAGTTGGAAAGTATACGCAATCAAAATTTTCATTCATATAGTGTTAAAGAGAATGAATATCAATTTTTAAAAGAATTGA
>JBHPGK010000295.1:0-2913 GCA_042570605.1 Candidatus Zhuqueibacterota bacterium | reverse complement strand
CTGTCACTTTTTTCCAATTTTTGCATCAAATATATAAAACCAAAATTACAATTTTAATGGTTAATCCTATGATAAAGATAAAATCCGGATTAAAAAAATTACAGGAGAATAAAATGCTGACAGCCGCAGTATTAAGAGTTGCACTTGGCGTAGTAATTGGTGGTGTATTGGGATTTGCATATTATAAATTCATCGGATGCCGTACGGGAGCCTGCCCTATAACTTCAAGTCCCTGGATCAGTACTTTTTACGGTGCTTTGATGGGATTTCTGATTACATTTAAATAAAATACAATTTAATTGTTAAACACAAATTGAGTAATGAGATTCTTCTCTTCACTTCGTTTCGCTCAGAATGACGATTTTTTTTTAAACAATGTTAAGAATTTAATTTTCAAGTTTTTATGCAAACCTGTCCCGAGTACTCGGGATGCCCTACATTCAATCATATTTAGAAATAAAATAGAATAAAATCTTAATAAAAGATGTAGGGCAAGGCTTTAGCCTTGCATTCTTGTATTGATATTTGGTAATTACTTAAATGATTAATAAGTTTATTTAAAATTCAGTCTTCTGAATTCCCTGAGGGTATTTAAAATAATTTCTTTATAAAGCCGGTTTGCCGAGACAGAACTATAAAGGGCTGCTTCCAGTACTCTGCTTTTTCTTGCCATTTTTATTAAATATTTAAGCAGGTTATGATGAGAAAACTGGATGGTCACTTTCCGGAGGATATTTCCATATTTATAATCTCTGATTATTCTTTGGATCTGAGGATTCCTGATGAAATTCCGGTTTATCGCTTCAGCGGATGTCCCATATGTTACTATTGTTTCAGCGGCAACTTTTCCTGAAAGGATCGCCGAATTAACACCCTTTCCTTTAAACGGACGGACCAGTCCTGCAGCATCACCAATAATCAAATAATCATCACCATAAAAATGATGTGCCGGACCTGTTGGGAATTGTCCCTTGAAAAAAGTTAATTCTTCATGTTCAGGGATCCATTTTTTGACTTCCGGTAAGGTAAGAAAATGCTCCATATCTTTAAATGTTACCTTTTCCCCGGCAATGTTCACGGTCATATGGTTCCCTTTTGGAGTGATGGCACCGAATTCAATCGACTTGTAGACAGGCATATATGCACGAATATAATTCCCGAATGATCCGTTGATGTAGGATTTTTCTAAAGGATGTATTTTTGTGACAATCGACTGAAGTACACGCGGCGGACGATACCCGAAAGTTTTGAAAAATTCACGGGCTACACCGTTTCCCACCCCAAATGCTCCAACTATAAAATCCCCCTTGTAAGTACCGGAATTCCCGTAAACAATCAATTTATGCTTTTTATCTTTTTTCGAGTAATCAAACGTGACTACTTCTCCCCTTACCACCTGAACTCCGGCTTCAAAAGCATGTCCCATCATATAAGAATCGAAATCTTTTCTACGCAAAGCGTAACTTATATCATCATGCCCCTCAGAAGGAAGACTGATCTCCTGTCCATTGACATTCAGGTGATATCCTTCAATATTTCTCTGAATCATAGTTTCGGGGAAAGTTATCCCGATATCATCTAAAAGCTTTATGATCTGTGGATTTAATACTCCCACACACTGGTTATAGTGCATCCCAAAGGTTTTAGGTTCAATCAATATTACGGATATATCTTTATTCTGTTTTTCGGCAAGCTTCTTTATGTGGATAGCGCAGGAAGTTCCCGCAGGTCCTCCACCAATAATAATAACAGTATTCCCGTTTTCTAATTCTGACATTTTCAATATCCCTACAATTCACTTCATAATTTCCCGTTTTTTTCTGAATAAATCAAGAATTTTAATATATATATAACCTGTCTTGGTTAATATTATCTTTCCGATAAGAAAAAGAATAAAGCTGCTTTTAAGGCACAATTTCAAAATCTTTTTATAAGGATAATCACCTGTAAAAAATCCCCAGAGAATAAGTTTTGTGTTTTCTTTTACCTTTTGGTATTTTGTTGAAGCAGCCATAAAAAACACAGATTCCCGGTACGCTTTCGAGTCCCGGAGCTTGCTGTGAAACCAGAATAATATCTTTCCGGTCTTATTGTCATAATCTTCGCGGATTATTCTTTTGTAATATCCATTTTTGAATGCACTCTTAGTAATGCCATTTCTGAAAATTGAATCTACAGCATACTTTGATGTATAAAAAGCAGAAGTGATCCCATCTTTCAGATACCTTGACCAGCAGGCATCTCCTATAACTACAAATCTATCGTAGAACGGATTTTTCGCTGTTGAAACAGGGATCTTAGGATGACAATGACAGTATTTTAACGGCACTTTCCATCCCTCAGGAAAATACTTTAATACATTTGGATGGTCAAATATTCCTTCCATCATTTTTGCTTTGATATGTGGACCCACTACAGTTACAGTAGTAAATTGAGCTTTAGGAGTAAATGTAAAGAAATAAATATCCTTTAAATGCAATAGAAATAGTATTACATTTTCTCTTAGTTTTAAATCCATTCCCGGTTCAAATGGGATTTCTGCCTGACAGGAGTAAAGGCATTCTGGTGCTTTATAACCAATTCCTTTTTCTTCTAACTTTTTTACAAAAGTTGTGTTTACACCGGAAGCATTGATTACCAGGTCAAATTCGTATGACTCTTTTCTATTATCTGTGAATAATTTGACTTTGTCTTCCGGGTTTAGTGGAAATTCAATATCAGCAATATTCTTTTCAATTTTTTCAGCACCCATCTCGATCGATTTTTGAAGAACAAAAGAATCGAAGCTGATATTATATAATTCGCTGGAAATAAATGATCCGTTTGCCCGATATACACTGTTGATTCTTGAATCTGAAGGTTTTGGAAAATATGTGCTGCCTTCAAGGGTTTCGAAATAATAACCTTCAATTT
>JBHPGK010000294.1:0-2918 GCA_042570605.1 Candidatus Zhuqueibacterota bacterium | reverse complement strand
AATATAGATACGGAGTTTATTAAATGAACAAACGGCAGTCTAATATTCCAAAAATTGCAGAACGTTTTGCAAAAGTAATTTTCAAACCGGGAATTACCAAATATGTCTCCGGAGACCTTGAAGAAGAATTCAAGCTGATCGAGAACGAGTCAAATAGAAAAAGAGCCATTTTCTGGTATTGGAAGCAGATAATTCTCTCATTTCTGCCATATCTGATAGGAAATATCAGATGGAGTTTAACAATGTTCAAAAGCTATATGAAGATCGCCGTCCGCAATTTACGGAAATTTAAGACCTATTCAATTATTAATATATTCAGCCTAATGATCGGAATTGCATTCTGCCTGTTAATAGCTGTTCTGTCGCTCTGGGAGAGCAGTTATAACCGGTTTCATGAAAATGCCGACATATTATACAGGATCAGGGAAACTCAGTATGAGCAAGACCATACAAATGTTATTCTTTATAGTGCTGCCCCTCTTGGTCCGGAATTAAAAAACAATTATCCTGAGGTTGTTGACTATATGCGGTTTGCATTTCAGGGTGATCTGCTTTTCAAATATGAAGATAAAAAATTCTATGAGAACAGCGTAATATGCGCGGACAGGTCATTCTTTCAATTGTTCACATTCCCTCTTGTTAAAGGAGATAAGAATTTTGCTTTAAATGAGCCTGATGCAGTATTGATCGACGAAACAACCGCAAAAAAATACTTTGGGGATGCCGACCCGATGGGAAAGGTGATAAAGATCGATAACCGCTATGATTTTTTTGTAAAAGGTGTTTTCAAAGATATACCTGAAAATTCCACCTACCGGTTCAGAATTGTGCTGCCGTGGGAATTTATTCAAACCCGTGGATGGTTTAAGGGAGAAACATGGAATAACGTGTTCTGCGTTACTTTTCTGCTGCTTGATGAAGACAGTGATGTAAAAAAGTTTGAGAACAAAATTTCCAATGTTATTAATGAGCATACAAGCGAAAGAAGAGCCGATATTTCTTTACAGTCTCTGGCTGATATACACTTGCAAACAGTGCGGAACGGCACTAAGGGTACTGATGCTCTTTTTTTAAGTGCGTTTATCGGTTTTTTCATCCTGTTAATATCATGTATTAATTTTATGAACCTTTCAACAGCCCGTTCTTCATACCGTTTCAAAGAAATCGGGGTAAGGAAAATAGTAGGAGGAACTAAAAAGGATCTTATTTTTCAGTTTTTTGGAGAATCTCTGTTATTGTCCTTTATATCTCTTTTTCTGGCAATTTTGCTGATCGAACCGCTTCTGTACATTCTATATAAATATACCGGAATTCACTTAACATTGAACGTAACAAAAAACTGGATACTGCTGCCCATAATGCTCGGCATCACGTTTGTCACAGGAATACTTGCAGCAAGTTATCCTGCGGTATACCTTTCTTCGTTCAGTTCTTTAAATATCCTGAAAGGGGTATTTCATTCCGGGAAAAAAAGCCTCCTGTTCAGGAGAGTTTTAGTCACAGCTCAATTTTCTTTGACAATTATATTTATGATCTGCGGTTTTATCAGCAGTAAGCAGTTCGAATATCTGATGAATTATGATATGGGCTGGGATAGAGAAAATTTAATGTATATAACCATGCGGGGTGAGATCAGTGCCTCTTATGATAAATTGAAAAATGAACTTATCAGGAGTCCATCGATCAGGAATGTTGCCGCTTCAGGGTACACACCTTTGTATTTCTACAGTTCAACTTCCGATATAAAATGGGCAGGCAAGGACCTGCAGCAGACGATCCATGTAACTTATAATTATGTTGACCCTGATTTTGTCGAGACCATTAAAGCGGAAATGGTTGAAGGAGGACGGTTCTCGATAGAAAATGGCAGTAACAATCCTTCATATATTATCAACGAAACTCTCGCGGAAATAATCGGTAAAGATCCGATAATCGGCGAAAATATCACTATCTTTGGTAGACCTGGCGAGATCATCGGCGTTGTGAAAGATTTCAACTGCAATGCTTTAAAAAGCCGAAGCCAACCGATGGTATTAATATCAGGGGATAATAATTATTTTCCGTTAATGTTGATAAAATTAAATCCCGGGAATAGAACTTCCGCAATCGATTTTATTACGAGCACATGGAAAAAAATAGTACCGGATCATCCGCTTGAATATAGATTTATAGAAGATGAACTATACGAAATGTATAATGATGAAGGAGCAATGGGGATTACATTTAAAGTTATCACGTTGTTTACACTGTTAATAACAATTCTCGGCCTGATGGCGCTTATCGCTTTTATTACAGAGAAGAAGAAAAAAGAGATCGGTGTCAGAAAAGTACTGGGAGCTTCATCGTCTACCATTGTACGTTTAATCTCAAAGGAATATTTTATATTGATAATTGTCTCAAATGTTATTGCACTGCCGGCGGCATTCTTTTTCATGAAAACATTTTTAAGCACATATGCTTTCCGTACTGAACAGGGATTAGGAATATATATACTCTCAGGACTCTCTATCTTAACAGCCGGTCTGCTTACAGTTATTTATCAGGTTTTCAAAGTATCCACCACAAATCCAGCCGATAGTTTAAGGTGTGAGTGATATAAATTATTAGCTGTTTAGCTGTCAAGCTGTTTAGCTATCGAGCTGTTTAGCTGATTAGCTGTCGAGCTATCGAGCTGTCGAGCTGTCGAGCTATTTAGCTGTCGAGCTGTCTGGCTGTTTAGCTATCGAGCTGTCGAGCTGTCGAGCTGTCTGGCTGTTTAGCTGATTAGCTGTCAAGCTGTCGAGCTGATTAGCTGTTTAGCTATCGAGCTGTCTCTCTGAATTATATGATTTTGATCAGAAACCTGAATACTGAGGTAAATGATGAATTTTTTCAATCCAAACAACCCCTTTTTCGTTTGTAATTAAAAAGTTCATTTG
>JBHPGK010000293.1:0-2931 GCA_042570605.1 Candidatus Zhuqueibacterota bacterium | reverse complement strand
GGAACTGTCATTCCAGCGAAGGCTGGAATCCAGTCCATAGATGCTCAAAAAAAAATATTCATTAGTCGGACAGTAATGTTTTCAATCAAAAATGTTTTATCACGGAGGTAAAAAATGAAATATTTTAATAAAAGATCAAACTCAGGATTTTTTGGATTAAGTGTGTTTGTCCTTGTTTTTTTCACTGCTGCAGTTTTCTGCGGCGGGTCGGGTTATGATTTCAGTTTTGTTTTTATTCATCTGCAGCCTGAAAAAAATGCTGTCGCAGGCTTTAACCAGGCAATTGACAACGTAAACCGTTTAAATCCTGATTTTATAATAACCGGGGGTGACCTGGTCATGGATGCACTTGGGCAAAAGTTTGAAAAAGCTGACCAACTGTATAATCTTTTTATTGAAAATTCTAAAAATTTCAAAGCCCCGGTTTATAATACAATGGGAAACCATGAAGTTTTTGGGCTGTATGAAAGAAGCGGTATTGACCCTTCACATCCCGAATATGCAAAGAAAATGTTCAAGAACAGGTTGGGGAACGGAAAAACATATTATTCTTTCGATCATAAAGGCTGGCATTTTATTATACTTGATTCTGTAGGTGAAACTGAAGAAAGAAGATATTACGGATGGGTCGGTGAAGAACAGTTTAACTGGATAAAGAACGATATTCAGAAACTTTCAAAAGATACACCGGTGGCAGTCAGTACGCATATCCCGTTTTTTACCGTAATGACACAGATAGAGAGAGGTTCACTTGAACCTAACGGCAGGGGAGGCGTGATAAATAATTCAAAAGAGGTCTACGAACTTTTTAAAGAACATAATTTGAAATTAGTATTGCAGGGACACCTGCATGCCTATGAGGATATTTATGTGAACGGCGTGCATTTTATAACCGGCGGTGCGGTTTCATCAGCATGGTGGGACGGACCTAATAACGGTCTTGAAGAAGGTTTCCTTCATGTGAAAGTTAATGATGGCGATTTTGACACTGAATACATTGACTACGGTTGGGAAGTAAAAAATTAAGGATAAGTAATGAAAATAAAAGATGTTTTAAAAAATGTGGCTGAAATATCAATTATCAAAGATTGTAATCCTGTTGATTCAACCATTGTAGAACTGCTGCAGAAATATACAGGATGTGCTAACATATCATCGATCAAAAATTTACAAGAGCGAATGGGATTTGCAGTTGCTTCCGGTTTTAAAGATATTAAAAAACTTACTGAAGTGCATGCAAAAGGATTTGAAGATTCCGGTGACTGGATATATTTTCAGCTCAACTCGAAAGGGCAGGGTATAATGTTGTCGCCGAAAACAGGTTATTTCTACGGATTTGCATCTTACCTTGTGAATAATCTTTTGGACGAAGCGGTCGAGAAATACGAAAAAGGAGTAATTTTCTATCATAAGTTTAAATGGCACAGGTCCCTTTTTGATGTTTATATTGCCCAGACTGCAAGGACGAACCGGAAATTAAATATAGAACAGTATTTTCAAAACTTAGCCGAGACAGGCATTACTCATGTTGAGGTTAACGGTCTCGCTTTTCCTGAACCTCTTGAAGCAGGTGTCCAGGGAGAAGTATACCCCCGGTTCTATACATACTGCCCCGCACTTGACCAGTTCACAACAAGTTTCCTGAACGAGGGTATTTACCCGGAAGATTATGTTAAATCGAATATGGATAATCTGAAAAGACTGGCTGGACTTGCTTTAAAATACGGTATAACTCCCGGGCTGCTCTGTTTTGAGCCACGCTCTGTGCCGGATGAATTATTAACGAAATATCCAATGCTGAGAGGTGCAAGGGTAGACCACCCTCTCAGGAGTCTTAAACCAAGGTATAACCTTTCTCTCTGCCACCCGGTAGTGAAGAAACATTATTCGGAGATGCTGAAGAATATAATGAAGGAAGTACCGGAGATAGAGTATATTTCCATCTGGACAAATGACAGCGGCGCCGGTTTTGAACTTACTAAATCGCTTTATGTCGGTCCCAATACCGGCGGTTACCTTATACGTGAATGGAAAAGTGACAGGGAAAACAGTGAGGCAGCCGCAAGGAACGTTGTTGATTTTTTTAATCTTTTGAAAGACGCCGGAAGAGAAATAAACCCGGATTTCAGAGTAATTACACGGCGTGAAGCGTTATATGCAGAAGAAGATCTGATAATAAAAAAACTTGGCGGTGGTATTGACTTTGAGGTCTCATCACACCTTTCCAAGGGATACGGTTCCGCTTACTCGCATCCTTTATATGAGGATGTTGAACATGTTCAGATGACATTGTTTCAGAACAAATTGAAACCCGGGGAAAAAACCGAGATTAATAAATTCCAAAAGAAAGGGATAAATTCACATTTTATTCATACTCCGGGTACAATGAACAACTTTGAACCTCTTATCGGGATACCTTTTCCATGGCTCGTATACGATAAATTGAGATCAATGCATGAACTCAAAATCGACTACACAATATTTTACGGCGGGGGAGCACCCTCATCTCTGGCGCCATACAATATAAACCAGGAGATCGTTAAGGAATTTATATATAATGAAGAGACCGACATAGATAAAATTGTCGAAAAAATGGCAAAGAAATGGGCAGGTGAGAAATATTCCGGCGATTTAAGAAAGTTCTGGACATATGTTGAGGAAGGAATAAGAAACTACCTTCCGGTATTTTTATATTCTTTATGGGGAATAACCTGGTACAGGTTATGGATCAGACCGTTAATACCGGATATAGAAAAAATTTCAGAGAACGACAGTAAGTACTACGAAGAACACATGCTTACAACTCCGCATAATCCAACCCGGGTTGATCTTAACAGGGATGTGGGATTTACTTTAATGCCCCTGGATTTTGCCCGGAAAACTGTTGAAAGAATAGATATGGGAGTCTGGAAAAAAATAGTCCTTTTAAGA
>JBHPGK010000292.1:0-2939 GCA_042570605.1 Candidatus Zhuqueibacterota bacterium | reverse complement strand
ATTATACGTAGTTTTAGGTGGCGATGATAAAACATATCTATACAGGTCAAATCTTTATAATTTCGGGAACACAATACTAAATTATTTCAGGATTCAGGGAACAAGGGGTCATGACCCCTTGTTCAAATGAAAATAAATAAGTATTGTGTTCCCCGATTTATGCGAAATATGTTAAGGCGGGAAAAATGATACTTCCTGCAAGGAGTTTTGGTATTATGGCTACGGTTCCTCATGTGAATAAAGTCAATGATGAAGCAAATTATTTTACAGAGATAGCATTTTTGGCAGGTGCCGTTATTAACGGAGAAACAAAAGTAAGCTCACCATTTGGAAATAAAATGTCAACTGTACCGGAATGGACAAGAGCTGGTTTTACAGAGAAAGAGTCGGAGGATTACTCGGTATATATCAGCAAGTATTCTGATGTAAGGGAATTTGAAGGGCATTCATCGATCGGGATCGAAGTTGAGCAGAGCATTTACGGTATAGGCAATAATTACTCGATTTTAAATTACACTGTTAAAAGTGTAAAAGAAAATCTTAAAGGTGTTTATGTCGGGATCTCATTTATGATCACCCCGCCGGATAATAATGACAAAGGGGGATGGGATAAGGAGGTCTCTGTTATCAGCGGGAATTTAATTTCCTCATATAACATGGATTCCGGTATAGAGTTCTCCAGGACGGCAGGTATTGTTCCCCTGACCGGAGAAAAGGTCAATATCAATTATTATAAAGCCGGCGGACTGCCCGCAGACGATGCCGGAATTTATGACCTGCTTATAGGAAAGAATGTAATTAAAACGTTGGTTGAAAGCGGCAGTGCTTATATAATGAGCATCGGTCCCTTTAATCTTAAGAAAGGAGAAATAAAAAAGTTTACTGCCGCAGTAGTTGAGAATGCCGGGATTAGTAATTTATCGGAAACAGCGGCGGATGCTTCAAATTTTTATACTTCAAAACTTGGCGGTGCTGTACTTTCAAAACCATTGATAAGTACAGTTGTAACACCGGATGACTTTGAGCTGTACCAGAACTACCCCAATCCGTTCAATATCGAGACCGGGATAAAGTTCTCATTAAAAGAATCTGGTGAGACGACATTAAAGATATTCGATATTGCCGGTCGTGAAATTAAAACCCTTGTAAATAAAACTCTTGATAAAGGATTATATACTGCCAACTGGGACGGCAGGAACAATGCCGGCGACGTAGTTTCGAGCGGTGTTTATCTGTACATGCTTAAATCCGGTTACTTTAAGACAGTAAAACGTATGGTGCTGCTGAAATAGCTAACAGCTATCAGTATACAGCTAAATGCTAAGAAATTTTTGAAACTAAAAATTTTACAAGGAGTATAAAAATGAGAAAGATATTAATATTTATGTTAACATTTCTTTTAATAAATGTTGCTTTAACAAAACAAAAGTTTTATTATGCTAATGTGACTGCTCAGGATAATTATAGCAATGGAATTAGCGGCGTTAATGTAAAATTCACGATAGAAATTTATAATTATGATACTCAGCAGAATGAAACTTACTGGTCATTTGGTACAACCAACTCCAGCGGATTTGTACAAATTACAGTTGAAGATCCGACTTCGAATTCTGCTTTCGTAGAATGCTGGACTGAAATAATGGAAAGTCCATCAGACTATACATTGATTAGTTCTTCAGGTACGAGTTCGAGTGTATCATATATTATATATCCTTTATATACTTTTATATTGGATAAAGATAAGGATTATATTGAAGATGCAGTTGAAGCACAGATTGCAAATAAATTCAGTCCCGTTTTGCATAAGCATTCCTATGATAAACAGGCTGGATTAGCAAATTTTGAAGACATGATTGATCAAGCTGTTTTAAAAGCCTGGAATTTATCAGGAGGACTAGTTCTTGCGGAAAATACAGGTCCTTTACATGTATGGGCACAAGATGGGGATTTATATTTATGTTCTTATGGGGTGGATTCTACACCATACATTTGGCGGCTTGAATTTGATGATTATTATAATTATTTAGGAGCCTCCATAGGGAACAGACCTATTTATTATCATGTTTATAAAAGTGGTACTTATACATATGTTCAATACTGGTATTACTTAAATATGAATGACGTAAGTGAACAATCAGATTATCAGACATGGCATCAAGGTGACTGGGAACATGTATCTATTAGGTTAACCAAAAATGGAAGTGTATATACTCCGAATGCAGTTAATTTTTTCCGTCACACGGGAGGTAGAACCCATTATGTTAGTGATTGCTGGTGGAGTTCGTCAAATAGCCCAACATATAGCGGATTACAGCAGGGTTACGATAGTAATCATACTCACTTGCACATATGGTTAGCAGCCAATTCTCATGCTTCTTACAACAGATATTCAAGCGTTTATAAGATAAAAATAAAATTTGGCGGAATGGCTACATTTGATAATTATTGGGATAACGCTGACTATACAGATACCTCAAATAAAAACAAATACTTTGAATATGATAACTTAATTAAACTAGGAGAGATTGCTGCTATGACTAATTATAATATACATGGCACTATATTTAATTATCATCTGCTCCAAATAGGAAATGATAGCAAAGAATGGGGCTGTTTTAGAGGTTATGTTGGCAAATATTGGAGTAATGCTTTTGGATCAACTCCTTCTCCAAGAATGCCTTATATTGGTGATTCTCACGAATATTATGATTTTACATCTAATTATAATGTTTATGGATTTGGGAATCAAAGTTCACCTCCGTTAATTGAAATTTCGTGGATTGCTGATCCATCAGATGGAGATGAGCAATGATTATTAAATTATTTTATAGAATTACCCATGAATAGTATTTATAGAGACATTAATATTCTCGATAATCATTAATATCTAGTAGAGGTTAGATATATTAATCAGATTAAAATAAAAAATTGTATTAATA
>JBHPGK010000291.1:0-2974 GCA_042570605.1 Candidatus Zhuqueibacterota bacterium | reverse complement strand
TTACTGCTCCGGCACCCCAGTACTTTGCGGACGGCAATATCCTTCCGCCTCTGCTCAGTTGCATGTGATACCATACCTATCAGTCCAAGGCATGCAATGTATACAGCAATCGCTCCGAAAATTCCGACATTGGAGGCAAAATCCCTGTCACTGTTAAATTGATTGTCATAATAATCATCAAAGAATAAATAGTTAAACGGTGCTCCGGGATAAACTTCTTTATATATTTTTTCGACTTCACCTACAGCTCTTTCTGTCTCAGAACCTGAAATTTTTGCAAACAATAACCTGCTTCTTTCCGGATTTAGCGTAAATACCATTGGCTCGATCGCCTGCTTTGGTGAAAAGAAGTGAAAGTCTTTTGTTACACCTACAATTCTCTTTGGTTCCATTTTAGCGGTTCTCTCATTTTCTAACTCCAGCAGTTTTCCAACTGGATCAGCCAATCCTGCGACGCGGGCAAGAGTTTCATTCACAATAATATTTTCACCGGCATCTGCCGTAAATTCCTTCGAGAAATTCCGACCCTCAGCGATTTCTATGGATAGTGTCTCGAACGCACTTTCGTCTACTTCTACAAGAGCTGCAACAATATTTTTGCTTTTATCTGAGCCGGGGGGTATTATCTGTCCTCTTCTAATACTGGGGCTGGGCAGTACACTCATTCTGCCTAAGCCAGATATACTGCTTAATTCAGCCAGTCTCTCTTTGAAAACATCTTCACCTTTGGGAATGCCACTAGGGATGACAATAACATTATCACGGTCATAACCAAGATTTACCGAATCCATATAATCGATCTGAGCATAAACGGTCAGCACTGCAAGCACAAGAGCAATAGTTATCCCAAATTGGAAAATTATCAGTATTCTCCTCATTAAAATGCCGGTTCTTCCTGTAGATAATTCACCCTTAATCACGCTTACGGGTTTAAATGAAGAAATAACAGCAGCAGGATAAATTCCTGATAAAATACCGAAAATCACAGATATCAAAAACAGGATCATTAAAATTACCGGATTTTCAAAAACGTTCAGATCCAGTTGTTTTTTAAGAAGAGAATTCAAATATGGAGATACGGAAACGAGTATCACGACTGCAATTATAAAGGAAATAAATGTTACCAAAACGGATTCATTGATAAACTGGAAAAATAATTGTTTTTTATTTGAGCCTACCACTTTACGAATTCCTGCCTCACGTGCTCTTCTTGTTGAGCGTGCGGCAGACAGGTTAACGAAATTAATACAGGCAATTATCAATACAAATATACCCACTGAACCCAGTGCAATTACAACTGTCCTGTCATTTTTATCTGAGTTTATAAAATCATAGTTATAATCCGAAGACCCGAGATGGATATCCAGTAAAGGCTGCAGTTTTGGCTTACATACCTCCCAGTAATTATTGTTTTTTCCGACCACATTCATCTTCTCTTCTACCGATGCAGGATCTGCATTTTCTGCCAATAATGCATATCCGAACAAACCGTTGTTCTGCCATGAATCCCACCAGACAGGATTTTGTTCGACTATAAGAGGTGCAATTATATCGAATTGAATATGTGAATGTTTTGGCGGCTTTTCGACAATACCTGCCACTATTGCTGAACCGACACGGCTGATTTGCAGAGACTTTCCAACAGGATCTTCACTCCCGAAAAGAGCCTTTGCAAATTCGGCAGTAATAAATACTTTTCCGGGCTCCTTTAACACTTCGGCAGATTCCCCGGAAATGATTTCGAAACTGAAGACTTCAAAAAAGCCCGGATCAGTTAAAACAACGCTGCCTGTTACTGCAGGCGGATTACTTCCGGCTTCTTCACCACCTTGAGGAACTGCATTGACCCTGCCGTAACGCCACATCCTTGTTGTGCTGATTATTTCCGGCAGTTCTTCTTTAACTTTTAAAACCAGAGGACCGCTTGTTGCAGCAGTGTTACTTTCAACAGTCAGGCTGTAGAGCCTGTAGATATTATCCGCATTCTCATGGAAGCGGTCATACTTGATATCATCAATAACATAGAACGCCAGAATAAATGAAATTGCAAGCCCGGATGCAAGCCCGATGATATTGATAAGCGAAAAACCTTTATAACGTTTAAGATTTCTAAACGTTAATTTCAAATAGTTCTTAAACATAATAAAACTCCATTTGATTGAATTAAAAACATAGATATGGGTTGATTTTAGTATCTGTATCCAGTACCAGGATACAGCTTTGAATCTTCCCTCGGTTTTTTCAATACGGTTAAATATCTCTTCGTAATCGCCCAAAGTAGTGCGGCAAAGGTAATCCGGCAGGATCAAAATCATTACGAATATAGCAAATTTAGGCGGTTTTTGGTGTTGTTTTTTCATAATCGTTTATTCAAACTGCATATCGTTAATCCCATCCCAGCTTGTCATGTGAACATTTTTTATTTCCTTTAGGGCATTTACTCCGTCGGCAGTTATCGAATAAAATCTTTTGCTTTTACCTCCCCGCTCAGCGGTTGGTTCGCCAAGATACGATTCCAGGTAGCCCAGGCTTTCAAGCCGGTAAAGTGGAATATATATACTTCCCAAAGTCCATTTTTTTCCGGTAAATTCCTCGATCTGGTCAAGGATAGGCACACAATAAGCATTGTCCTTTAATTTCCAGATAGCAAGCAATATCCATTCTTCCGGGCGTGTAAGAAGCTTCATGATCACCTCAATTTTTAATATTCCTTAATTACTAAGGAAAATATCCCAAAAAAAACAAGGAACGTATATTCCTTAGTTTATAAGAAATATACGTTCCTTTATATAAAATGTTTCACTAAAATGGAACGATTTTGCGAATGATGGGCTTCAGCCCTGCAATTAATTTTCTTTTCTGTATAAGCGAATTCAATGCCTTTATCGAAATTCGAAGAAGGGCGGTTATTAAACCGTCCCTAAAAAAAAAATTTTGATTATTTCGCTGAAAGCAGAGGTAACCTTGTGAGTAT
>JBHPGK010000290.1:0-2992 GCA_042570605.1 Candidatus Zhuqueibacterota bacterium | reverse complement strand
AAGTTTAAAATAAAGTGAAATCAAAAACTCTAAAATATATTAATGGCGTGATTAAGCAGAAAGGTGCTGCTTTTTCTATTCTTTTGGACCCGGATAAATTTTCTGCTGATGAACTCGGCAATAAAGTAAAGAATTATGAACAAAACGGTGTAGATTTTTTCCTTGTAGGCGGCAGCCTGATGATGGTAAATAACTTTCATCAGTCCATTCAAAAGATCAAGAACTCAACAAAACTTCCTGTAATCATATTCCCGGGAAGCAGCAGCCACCTTTCACCTTACGCAGATGCTGTTCTATTTATTTCATTGATAAGCGGAAGAAATCCGAATTATTTATTCGGTGAACATGTCCTCAGTGCTCCGATCATTAAAGATATGGGGATCGAGGCGATATCTGCAGGTTATGTATTGATCGAATCCGGGACTCCCTCGGCAGTAGAGATCATTTCAAATACCAGACCGATCCCCAGACAAAAGATCAAGATCGTTATGGCTCACGCTCTGGCCGCCGAGTACCTGGGTATGGATTTTGTGTATCTTGAAGCAGGCAGTGGTGCAAAAGAGAGCGTGCCCGATGAGATGATCGATGCAGTCAGAAACTATATTGATATTCCTCTTATTGTCGGAGGTGGAATAAAAACACCTGATGATGCAAAATTAAAGGTAAACGCAGGAGCGTCTATAGTAGTCATAGGAAATATGCTTGAACAATCGGATAAAACTCAAATAATTAAAGAATTTGCCGACGCTATTCATTATAAGTAAATGGAGACATCATGTCTGATGAATTAATAAAAGATTTCTTTGAAAGAAGTGAAAAAGTCCTGAAAAAAATATCGGAAGATTGTTTTAATGATATAAAAAAACTCGTAGAAATAGTAGTTAATGCACTTGAAAATGACAACAAGATCCTGCTCTGCGGCAACGGAGGTAGTGCGGCTGACTGTCAGCATATTGCCACTGAACTCGTTATTCAATTGTCCCATGATTTTAAGCGGAAAGCCTTTCCGGCAATTGCCCTGACAACCAATACTTCAACACTTACTGCTGCAGGAAACGACCTTGGATTTGAATCTGTATTTTCAAGGCAGGTTGAAGCATTTGGACGTAAAGGAGACATTCTGATTGCCATATCGACAAGCGGAAATTCGCAAAACGTGATAGAAGCCGTTAAAGAGGCAAAGTCCGCCGGAATGATAACTGTTGGATTCCTTGGAGGGACAGGAGGAAAACTAATTGATTTAGTTGACCATTCAATAGTCATTCCAGACGAAAATACAATGTATATCCAGCAGGGTCATGAAGCTCTCGGGCATTTAATGTGTTATCTTGTGGAAAGAGAGATGAAGCGGTAATTATTATAATCAAAGCCGATTTATACCCTCAATTTTTCCAATATATTTTTTTCCAAATTAATAATCAATTTTGATGAATATATTCTCGCGTTAAATTGTATAAGTAACAATGAATTCTCATTTTAATTCTGAGGTTACATAATAAGCAGGGATTTGATTAAAGTATGAGGCGGTAAAGATTATGAAAAAGAGTTCTCTTATAATTCTGGTATTATTATTGACAACAAACTTTGTTTTTTCACAGGAAGTTATTAAATCGGTCAGAGCTGTAAAGACAAAATCTCCTAAGATCGACGGGATTTTTGAAAATTCCGAATGGCTTTATGGTGGAAAAGCAACAGGTTTTACCCAGCAGGAACCCTTAGAAGGAGTCCCGGCATCCCAGGAGACGGAAGTCTATTTTCTGTATGATGAAGACAATTTATACGTTGGAGTAAAATGCTTAGACCTGTTGAAAGAAGAGATCATGAGCGAATTATCCGGCAGGGATAATACAGGAGCATCCGATTTTATATCGATAAGTATAGATACCTACAATGACCATAGAAACGGCTATTTTTTTGGTGCAACACCCGGGGGGACTAAAATTGACGGCAGGTATTATAATGACGGTGTTAAAGATAACAACTGGGACGGCGTCTGGTGGGTAAAAACAAACCTGACGGATTACGGATGGATAGCTGAATTCAAGATACCTTTTTCAACTTTAAAATTTGCAGATAAGCCGGAGAACATCTGGGGACTTAACATCAGCAGAATGATCCAAAGGTACAGAGAGACATCCTGGTGGCAGGAAATGACAAGGGATGACCAGTTAAAAGTATCAAAGTTCGGGCATCTCGAAGGACTTGAAGGCATTAAGCCGGGCATGAACCTTGAAATACTGCCTTATGCTACAAACAGGCTTCAAAAGACCAGAGTTACATCATTTGGAGCAAATAACGAAAACGGTATTACCGGAATTGATATAAAATATGGGGTCACATCAAATTTAAACGCAGTATTAACGGTAAATCCTGACTTTGCTCAAATTGAAGCAGATGAGGATATAATCAATTTAGGCAGATATCCGGTTTTTTTACGGGAAAAAAGACCGTTTTTCATTGAAGGCAGTTCCAATTTTAATACAGCAAGTAATCCGGGTCATAGAGGATATATGGGCGGCGGTGGAGGTGGCAGTTGGGGACGCGGTGGTTCAAACATGCTGTTCTATTCAAGAAGAATAAATGAACCGGTTTACGGGCTTAAAATTGCCGGTAAGATTGGATCATGGAATATCGGCCTTCTTCATTCATTGAATGACAATGATATAGTTTTGTCAACCAGGGTCGAAGAGGGAGAACTCCCGGAAAATACAAAATTAAAGTCTTTTTTCAGTATCTTAAGATTGAGTAAGGATGTACTTTCAAGGTCGCAGATCGGTTTTATTGCGATCAGTAAGGAATATGATGCCGGTCATAATAGAATATTGGGTTTTGACGGACAATTTATGTTCAAAGAGAAGTATACATTTTCTATAGAAGGTGTAAAATCTTTTTCTGATATCTCAAATGAAAAGAATCATTCATTTTATGCGAATATGTCCCGGGAAAGCGACCTGTTAACACTATCGGCACAATTTAATGAACAGGCACCTAA
>JBHPGK010000289.1:0-3041 GCA_042570605.1 Candidatus Zhuqueibacterota bacterium | reverse complement strand
TTTTTTTTGTATTTTGTATTTTTTTAATATTCGCTGCTAATTGCAGTAAAAATTCAACTGATTCTGAAAATTTTGCCCCAACATTATCAAATCTTTCAGCAAATCGGCCAGCTCTGAATCCGGGCGAAAGTACTGTAATTACTGCTGAAGCTGTTGACGGTAACGGGGATGCAATGACCTTTTCCTGGTCTGCAGAATATGGAGATCCCCTGTTTTCAGAGCCTTCCTCAAACCGCAGTTTTACATGGACGTCCCCCGATTCTCCCGGTACTTATTTTGTAAATTGTACTGTATCTGATGGGGAAAAATCAAAAACCGGGTATTTATTAATACCTGTCGGCGACACTATAAGAATATTTTACAATATCAACTCAACAAATCCATTACCTCCTGAGTCGAAATTGATTTTGGAAGTAAAATTGAAGAAGATTTTTTCTTTCACACTTGACGAAAATTTTGACTGGGAGTTAAGTCAAACCGTCCAGAGTACGATAGATTCAAACGGTGATGCAGAGTTTGAATTTATAAATAGATCCGTACCTACAATCGGTGGAATCATGGTTTCTAAATTTACTGTTAATGATGGCTTATGGGATGTATACGAGAATACACAGGAACGTATAATAAATACAGGTGTAGGTTTAAACGTATGGTTGAGTATTTCTTACTAGTGTTGATTTTAATTCTACTTCTGCATTAGTAACCAAAAATTGAGTATTATTATATATTGACAGGCGGTATATTTAAAGGTTCTTTAGGGATTTGTATTGTTTCAAATAAACACAAGAAATATTCTGTCATTCCAGCGAAGGTGGGAATCCAGAAAACATGGAAAATGAAAAAAATTTTAAAACATGGATTTGAGTCTGGAAAATAAGAGACATTAATAGATTCAATCCGAATTGAAATGATTTATATGAGGAATTTCTTTGTAAAACATGAAAAGAAAGAACTGGATTCCAGCCTTCGCTGGAATGACAAAGTAGAAAATCACTTGAATTCGGCTATGCAATTTTCCTGAAATATTTATGTATCTTTCTAAGGGATATTTCTGCCTCTGTTTTTTAAAACTATTGGTTAAAATCTAAATTTTAAGGTTTTGATGTCCATTTCAAATATTTAGACTTGTATCAAACTAAATTCCTGAAGAACCTAATTAAATGTCCAAATGAAAAACAAGAGTTTACATCTTTTTTTATTCCTTTTTCTTTTCACTTCCGTCGCTTACTCTCAGACTTTCAAAGAGTTATATGATAAGGGTGTGCTGATGCGGACTCAGGGGCGGCTTGGGGAGTCTGTTGATTACCTGATCAAGGCAAGAGACCTTGAAAAGAATAATCCCGAAGTATATTTTCAGCTCGGTAAAACGCACATGAAATTTGATGATGTTTATCACAGGAGACTGGCGTCCGACTGTTTTGAATATGCTATAAAGATTAATCCGGACAATTCACTCTACCGTCTTGAATTAGCCCGGCTAAGGATCAGGCAGGGGCTGATGGGAGATGCTGCCGATATTTTAAAAGAGATTATTAAGAGGGATCCCGGTTTTCCTGATGCATATATTGAACTCGCTGAGATCGATTTTTTAGACATCAGGTGGTACAAAAGACAAAAATTCTTTGATCATTCAAATCCTGCAAGAGCTGATAAAACAAATAAAAAATATACCGTCAATAAAATGGAAAATATTGAAGATATCCTGACGGAGGGTCTGAAAAACAACAAAACCTCTCCCGGAATTAATTATAAACTTGGAGTGCTTTATCTTGAAAAACAGGAATATGATAAAGCGAAAGAATATTTAAATAAGGCAGTGGATATGTCCCCTGAGTATAAGGATGCACATTTACTTCTGGGACTGGTGTATTATATAACACGCGAATATAAAGCGGCGGAACATGAATTCAAAACCTCAAAAAAATATATGCCTGTCAGTGAGAGAAATATATATGATTCTTTTGAAGCTGTTTTTGACAACAGCATTAAAAATGTAAAGGAGGACTGGTGGACTCCCTTTAATCCCTCATACCTTTCCGGCTGCAATCTTAGAGAACTGGAACACTGTGCAAGGATTGTGTATTCGGATTTGATCTTTACTGACCGGGTGACCGGACTTGACGGCTGGAAAACCGACCAGGGGAGAATATATATAAGATACGGAACACCGCTTAATATATATACATCAAAAGAAGAGATCGGTGAATCTATGGAGTATATTTACGGGTACCCTTATTATTCTCTCGAATTAGTAAGAGCAAATACAGTCTGGACGTATAACGCCGGTGATTTTAAAATGACATTTCTTTTTGAAAGAATTTTCAATGAAGATAAGTACTTGTTTTCCGGCTTTTCCGGGGAATTTTATAATGAAATAATAGAAGAAGTCCCTGAACTTTACAGGAGCCCATTTGAGAATTTAAAGGTAAATATGAGTTCTTATTTTGCGGTTTTCAAAGGTCCTGGTGATTCGGCAGAACTTGAAATTTACTATTCAGTGCCGGGTGCAAGATTGAGAAAATACTATAAAAAAGAGAATAAAGACAATGTTGTAAACGGAGCATTTCTGTTTAATGAAAAATGGGACTTTCTCAAGGGATATAAATATTACAGAACGGTTGACAAAAATGCACTCTGGAGAAGGCTCATTTCAAACATGGTTTTAATAACTGATCCGGGGAAATACATACTTGCATTCGAATGTTTTGAAACTGATATACTGTTCTTCGCACAGGAAAAATACGATATTGAATTAAATTCAATCGGAGACTCACTTGCCGTAAGCGATATAGTGCTCGGTATACGCTCAAAAGACAGTAAACTAATTTATGGCAGATTGACCCCCTATAATATTTTGCCCGAACCGACCTTGAGATTCAATACTGACAATATTTCGGCTTATTTTGAACTATATAATTTATGCGTAGACAGCGGCAGGACAGATTATTCAGTGACGGTTTCCGTTACTACCGCCAAAGACGAGAGCAGGGGAATTCCAAGCCTCGTTTTTCAATATATGAAAATACCGGGCAGGATAGTCG
>JBHPGK010000288.1:0-3088 GCA_042570605.1 Candidatus Zhuqueibacterota bacterium | reverse complement strand
TATATTAATATAATAACTTGAATAGGATGCCCGCTTTCTTATTTTATCAATGACACTCTTGGATAATGAAAACATAAAAAACTGGCGTTTTTCCTGAAAGGATCACTTCGTTACACACAGTCTGCAAGTCGGGAATGACACTTTAGAGCAATTAATTCTTTTCAGACCAAGTTAAATTAAACGCTTGAAAATTAGTGTGTCATTCCCTTGAAAAAGGGAATCTCATAATTTTTGTTTTAAGATACTGATCCTGCTTAGCGGGGCAGTTTCCGTTCTGCAGTTTCCGGTTTCCTTTCTCCTGTTTCCGGTCTGCGGTTTCCGGTTTCCCGATTCCATTCTCCTATGTGTCTCTGTGTCTCTGTGTCTCAGCGGTGAAATTTTTATCCTCTTTTTCGCTTGATAAAAGCCGGGAAAAGTTCTGCATCAGTATGGGGTATAAACAGCGAAGCAATAAACTCATCCATGTACCCCGGTGTAGCGCTCAACTCGAAGTTCGTGATCTTATTTGAGATTTCTTCTATTTCATTTCTCATTTCATTCGAAACAAGAGCTAAAGCCGCACCATGAAGTGATGCGTTGCCGGTAAACGAGAACCTATCAAGCGGCAGGTCGGGGAGCATGCCGATAAGGACAACATTCTCAACATTAATATAGCTGCCGAACGCCCCGGCAATAATAATTTCCTCGATCTCGAAAGGTTTTATGTGCACAGCTTTTAAAAGTGTGGAAATCCCTGCCCAGATAGCCCCCTTTGTCCTTATAATATTATCCAGGTCTCTCTCCGTAATAACTAAATCCTCACCGGTTTCAGTCATTTTTTTATCGACAAGAACAAACTCAGCACCTGACTTCCCTTTTCTTAATCCCGCTGTTTTAAAATCGGAATTGAACCTGCCTTTCTGATTGATAATATTAGCGAAATACAGCCCGGCAAGAAGATCAATGACCGCAGAACCGCATATCCCCTTTGGTTTTCCACCGCCAATTACGTTATATTTTACATCCCCGGATTTTGCGTCAATTTTAATTTTCTCGATTGCCCCTGTACTCGCTCTCATGCCGCATTTAAGCCCGCCGCCTTCAAATGCCGGTCCTGCCGAACAAGCACAGCCCGTCATCCAGTCGAAATTACCGAGCACAATTTCCCCGTTTGTCCCGAGGTCGATAAAAAGCGTCAATTTACTGCTCCGGTTGATACCGCTTTTTAAGACCCCTGCAGTAATATCTCCCCCCACATAACTGGAAACACCGGGCGTCATATATACTATACCTTCAGGATTCATATTCAGGTTCAGGTCTCCCGCCTTAAACAGAGGGAAATGCAATACTGCCGGGACATAGGGCTCCTCTCTGATATATTTCGGGTTTATCCCAAGGAAAAGATGCTGCATCGTCGTATTACCTGAAATTGAGCAGGAGTAAACCGAATTTTTATCAGTTTTGACCTCTTTTAAGATCGAATCTGTCAGATCATTTATAGTATCCAGGACCTTCGTTCTCAGTTTTTTTAGACCGTCTCCCTTTGAGGCAAAAACTATCCTGTGGATAATATCGGGTCCGTAAGATATCTGACGGTTATACTCGGATCTTTCGGATACTATTTTTCCCTCTTCAAGGTCAATAAGGGCAACAGCGGCAGATGTAGTTCCAATGTCAACAGCCAGACCAAAATTTCTGTTTTTCTTACCTTGCGGTATAATATCAACAATATTAATTGAGTTTTGTTCTTCACAAGCATAAACCGTAATAGAACCATCTTTCTTCCGTATTTCAGCAGGTAATTTTGCAAGCACAGGTACCGGACATGTGATCTCCACTTTTTTGCGTTTTCTCTTCAGTTCGCTTATAACTCTGTCAAAATCGGAAGCATTATTATCTAAAGTGGGTTTATCGATATTCAGATCGAGCCTTTGGACTATCGGCTGAAAATTGAAAGTATACGGCAGGTAATCCTTTACGAATTTTTTCTGAAGGTGGACTTTTTCTTTTCGGACAGCCGCTTTAATTAACGGTTCCGGTACAGATTTGATCTCAACTTCCATATCCCCGGTAATTTTACATAGGCACGCAAGCTGTATGTTTTCATCTATTTCATCTACGGAAAGTTCTATGTGCTTATGCTTCTTAAAGTGGCCTTTTAATATTTTTACCTTACATTTTCCGCATACACCTGTTCCGCCGCATTCGGTGTTTATAGCCAAACCAGCCTTTCCGGCTGCCTCCAGTATAGTAGTACCTTTTTTTACTTTAACAAAAAGATTATCAGGAAGAAATTTTATAGTGAAGAATTTTGAATTTTCAGGCATTTTACAAATACCGCATTTAAGTTTATTTCCCGGACCAGACCTCTTTCAGATAAGAAGGGATATCCGAAGCCTCCTGAGGCCCTACTTTTACGTTCCACCCGGGCAGATTATCCTCTAATTCCCCGCTGATAACCGCAGCATATCCGGGGATTATAATGTCCCTGTGATTAACTTTGTCCTCTATACCTGTACTTTTTACAAACTTCCCGACAATTTCACCGGAAAATTTTCCGGCAGCCCATGCAGTTAAAACGGACTGCCCTTCAGCATCAGCCAATATAAGGTGCCCGGAATAACCCGACCCTTCGATCTCGGTTGAAACTATGAAATAGGTCAGTGAAAAATTCGTGGTTACAAATACCGGTGATCTTTCGTCGGGTTCGCCTATTTTATGTATCCCTGCATCAACCTGCAGAGGTTTCTGCGGATCGGTAAATATATTCTGGCGCAGTGTTAAAAGTGAAAGATGCTCACAGTCCTTCAGATCGTCAAAAACAATGATCGAAGCGTATTTACATATCCCGACAATTGAATTTATGAATATATTATCCCCTTGTAAATGTAAAATTGCCGGATAACCGAACGGTTTGATATTCTTTTCAAGTGCACTTCTTCTAATCAGGGTATAATTCTTTAAGATTTCCGCCGAGTTTGTACTGGCCGGATTAAGAACGATATTATCAAATCCTTTACTTTTTACCTTTTCCGCCAGAGCTGCAAGTGCACTCAATTCCCCATTACCTGTAACCACCATCGGGACATCGGACTTTTTGGCAGTTTCG
>JBHPGK010000287.1:0-3111 GCA_042570605.1 Candidatus Zhuqueibacterota bacterium | reverse complement strand
TATTTATATTTCATTGTCAACGAATAAGGAGAAATTATCATGAAAAAATCACATAAATTATTAATATTATCGGTTTTATTTTTAAGTACATTTCCTGCATATGCTCAGTCGCTGTATAATGGTGGTCATATACCACAACAGGTCGAGTGGTATAAAACCGGTTTAATGCCAGGTACACCTACAACAGCGGATCATGTTATAAATGTTATAACATGGGGGGCAGATCCTACTGGTCAAACTAATTCCATTAACGCAATTAATAATGCAATTAATTACGCTAAAGGTAAATCCGGATTAAAGGTTATCTATTTTCCAGCCGGGCATTACAAATTTCTAAGTCCTATTATCTTAACTGCTTCTGATAATGAGAGCAATATTGTTTTCCGTGGAGAAGGATCAAGCACTATTTTGCAGTTCTCTGTAGGAAATCAAAATAATTGTTTTAAAATCACCGGATCATTAGGGGCTACACCTTATACAGTAAATAGCAGTATCAGTAAGGGAACTAATCAAATATTTGTTAGCAATTTAGACAATGATTTTGATCCAAATGATTGGATCTGGCTTTACGAGTATTCATTTCCGGGTATAGAAACCGGTTTTATTCCATGTGTCGGACAGGTTACTCAATTAACTACAGTTTATCAACACTCCGGGATTATAAAAGATAAGGCATCAAAATTTTATAGCACAAATAATAGTCTTAAGGTCAGGAAAATTGTGCCAATAACGAATGTTGGAATAGAAAATTTACATATAGAGAGAATAGAACCGGATGACAGTAATACCGGTTCTAATGTTTGGTTTATTGATGCAGTCAATTGCTGGATAAAAGCTGTTGAATCGGAAAAAACTTGTAAACATCATGTTGAAATTAGAAGATGCTCCCATATTTATGTTAGTGGATCGTATTTTCATGATGCTAACAGTTATGAAACTGGGGGTAGAGGATATGGCACTTGCATTGAAATCAGTTCAACAAATTGTTTAATTGAGAATAATATATTCAGGCATCTCAGACATGCAATGTTGGTTCAAGGTGGAGCAAATTGTAATGTATTAACATATAATTATTCATTTGACCAGCATTGGACAAAATATGGAGTTCCATTTTCAGGAGTATGGCCAGGTGCCGATCTATCTTTACATGGTAATTATCCCTATTCCAACCTGTTTGAACATAACATTACCGAGAAAATATGGGCAGATGATTTTCATGGAGAGAATGGTCCATACAATGCTATTGTTAGAAATGCCACCGAAGAGGATGAAGAAAGGACCAGAATAAAACTGGAGAATGCTCCAAATACAAGTGTATTGGGTTGCGAAATATCCAATTTTCAATTTATTGCTATTCTCATATCAGGTACTACATCAATTGATTTAGACCTTTATGGGAAATATATGACATCCCCGTCACAATCGTATGATTATGCTGATGTTGCTCACGGCAAGCGGGGGAAGCTGTGTTAGACCGCTTGCATAAGTTTTTGTGCCTGTGCTGTATCTGCCTTTTGCTGGGATATCATTTGATGTACTAAAGAAATATCCTGGTCCAATTGTAGGGAATGAGTAGTAACTTGATAGAAATGAAGGTTTCTGTGAATAATAATAAGAATAGTCTTTTAACTGCATATATGGCGCACCGACACCAATTCCATGTTCAACGGCATCAGCATAATCATACGATTGTGACGGGGATGTCATATATTTCCCATAAAGGTCTAAATCAATTGATGTAGTACCTGATATGAGAATAGCAATAAATTGAAAATTGGATATTTCGCAACCCAATACACTTGTATTTGGAGCATTCTCCAGTTTTATTCTGGTCCTTTCTTCATCCTCTTCGGTGGCATTTCTAACAATAGCATTGTATGGACCATTCTCTCCATGAAAATCATCTGCCCATATTTTCTCGGTAATGTTATGTTCAAACAGGTTGGAATAGGGATAATTACCATGTAAAGATAGATCGGCACCTGGCCATACTCCTGAAAATGGAACTCCATATTTTGTCCAATGCTGGTCAAATGAATAATTATATGTTAATACATTACAATTTGCTCCACCTTGAACCAACATTGCATGTCTGAGATGCCTGAATATATTATTCTCAATTAAACAATTTGTTGAACTGATTTCAATGCAAGTGCCATATCCTCTACCCCCAGTTTCATAACTGTTAGCATCATGAAAATACGATCCACTAACATAAATATGGGAGCATCTTCTAATTTCAACATGATGTTTACAAGTTTTTTCCGATTCAACAGCTTTTATCCAGCAATTGACTGCATCAATAAACCAAACATTAGAACCGGTATTACTGTCATCCGGTTCTATTCTCTCTATATGTAAATTTTCTATTCCAACATTCGTTATTGGCACAATTTTCCTGACCTTAAGACTATTATTTGTGCTATAAAATTTTGATGCCTTATCTTTTATAATCCCGGAGTGTTGATAAACTGTAGTTAATTGAGTAACCTGTCCGACACATGGAATAAAACCGGTTTCTATACCCGGAAATGAATACTCGTAAAGCCAGATCCAATCATTTGGATCAAAATCATTGTCTAAATTGCTAACAAATATTTGATTAGTTCCCTTACTGATACTGCTATTTACTGTATAAGGTGTAGCCCCTAATGATCCGGTGATTTTAAAACAATTATTTTGATTTCCTACAGAGAACTGCAAAATAGTGCTTGATCCTTCTCCACGGAAAACAATATTGCTCTCATTATCAGAAGCAGTTAAGATAATAGGACTTAGAAATTTGTAATGCCCGGCTGGAAAATAGATAACCTTTAATCCGGATTTACCTTTAGCGTAATTAATTGCATTATTAATTGCGTTAATGGAATTAGTTTGACCAGTAGGATCTGCCCCCCATGTTATAACATTTATAACATGATCCGCTGTTGTAGGTGTACCTGGCATTAAACCGGTTTTATACCACTCGACCTGTTGTGGTATATGACCACCATTATACAGCGACTGAGCATATGCAGGAAATGTACTTAAAAATAAAACCGATAATATTAATAATTTATGTGATTTTTTCATGATAATTTCTCCTTATTCGTTGACAATGAAATATAAATA
>JBHPGK010000286.1:0-3112 GCA_042570605.1 Candidatus Zhuqueibacterota bacterium | reverse complement strand
CGTTTATGTAAATCCGCATATCACCTTCCCACCATTGCTTTATATCCGGTTTAACAGGTTCAACTGTCATTATCTGACCGATAACGGCCCCTGTGCCTTTAAAATCAAACAGCTTATAATCATTCTCACTTACAACAGGGAATTCCCTCCTGTATTCAGCACCGAAATATCCGATCTGTGCACCCTTTTTTTCTTTAAGTAGTGAAACGTCATACCCAATTTCAGTGAAGAAACTTCCTCCGGAATCATGTCCCCTGTTCTCGATCTCGATTTTTACAGAGCTTTTGAACGGCATTGGTAAATAACAGTAATATGCACCTGAACTCGACATTCCGGTAAAAAGACTCCGCATATCAGCTTCACCAAGCCCCGAACCGAAAAAGGGACCTATCGGCACATTGACAGATGGTTCAGCCATATCATCAAACGTTATTTTCAAAAAAATATGATTCAGATTATACATATCGGGTTTATAGAGCGGATTCATTTTTATGTACCGGATCACGCCGCCTCCCTTATGATCAAGAAGAACTTTTAAGTCCGGATCTTTTCTGTGCACTTTTTTAGCAAGTGAAAAATTGTTCCGGTTGATACTGTCCGGACGGGCTGCAACAGGATCGCTCCCGCATTTGTTGAAAAGGTCAATTAGTTCACTGTAATCGTACCCGGGTTTCCATGACTTGACTTTCATATCCTTATACAATTGATAGTAAATGTTATAAAAATACGGTTTTTCCACAGTAGTTATCTTTAGGCGTTTTGCAAAAGGGAATACAGCGCATGAAGAGAATCCGCCGCTTGAAACATACTGGTTGTTCACCAGCGGGAAAACAAACGGTTCATGCATACCGGAAAAGAAGTCGCCTGACTCAATTTCCAGCCGCGGTTTCTTTTCGTTATCAAAATAAAATCTCATTATTCCCCAGTTCGGGATCTTATTGGGTCCCGTTCCCCACATATTATAAATACATCCGGAACTTTCCGCATCAAAGATCACATGCTCACCGTTATCATCTTCGTACAACTCGGAATATTTACCGGTAAAACCGTCGTTATTACCGCCTGTCCGGTCATAACTTGATATATAGTATGATTCAACGTTTGGATAAAGGTACGGCAGATCAGACAGGTTTTTGTAGAAACCGATCCCTACATGTTGAGAAAAGACAGGAGAAGCAAATAAAAAAAGAATACATACAGAAATAATAATGTAATTTCGTTTCATACCTAATCCTTTTATGTTTGGATGTGTTATACTTATTGTACAAATAGAAAATACTAAATGCCTCAGAACCGTCATCCTGTCTTTGCAGAATGTGTAAAACGGTAAAAAACAAGAGAAAATGTGTCATTGCGAAGGAGTCCAGATGCATCGGGAAGACTGAAGCAACCTCATAAGTGATTTAATAACAATACATTATCAGTGGGATTGCTTCGTCGCTTCGCTACCTCGCAATGACAGTAACAGTCCACAAAAAAAATAAAATCATGTGTTTTTCACGAAGTGATCACTTCGTGACACACAGTCTGTTGGTTCAGGATCTTACTTTGTTATCTGCTGAAAAATTATTAAACCGCTTCATTTATCATTTTTATTCCGTTAAACCTGGAAAAATGTTCAAGATCCTTTATTATATCTCCGTAACATGTAAGGCGGTGCAGACCACTTGTCCAGTTTTTCCATAATTTATCCAGATCTCCGTCAACCTTTACCTTGATCTTTGTACGGCAGCCCCTGTCCCCTTCGGGAACTTCGATAATTTCACCTGTAAAATAGCGCAGAACATCAGTTCCGATAAGTATCGCCTGGGAGACTTTCTGACCTGTCCGCATCTTGACCTGCGGAACAACTCCTTCCTGCCTCTCCATTATAGTGCGCAATTTATACGGAGCCGCGGGTTTACCGGGTCCTTCCATCCTGGATGTCCCCATACAGTGAGCAAGGATAATGCTCTTATCTGATTCATCCACAGTCGGATCACTAATAAAACCGGGTTTACCTTCCAATCCCTGTAAAACAAGATGAGTCATTGCACATCTCAGGTCGGATTCACAAATGCCTCCAAGCCCCATACTGTTCAGCCTTGAAAATCCCACACACGGGAAAGCATAAGACCTGCAGAGTTTCTCATACATGGTGCCGTAACAGTCAACGGTGACCACGTTTGCTTTCTCCCTGTCCAGCAGTGCCTGAAAAGCCAGCGCCATTTTACATGATCTGAAAATATCTTCTCTCGATGGTTCAAGGATTTCAGCGGCTCCATTGATCCACTTTTCGGTTTCTGTCCGGGCATCATTTTCTTTTACGGAATTATAATTATCCAGCATCTCTTCAAGAGTGATCTGTTTTATTTCAGTTCCAAATTTATTTTTAACATCCTCAAAATATTTACCGTCATACTGCCGCTCCGTAACATTGAGTATTTTCGATTCCTTTAAATGCCGGATCGCTCTGAACGGCTTTATTGCAGATGCCAGTTGACTATAGTCGCTTGAAAGGATACACTCCATTTTGGCACCAAGTTCCTCTTTCCGAAGAGTACCGAACCAGACCCATTCATGACCGGAATATGGAGCGGCAAAAACCATTGTCGGCTTTCCCAGTTTAAGGATTTCCCTGAGTATCCCCATTATTTCAAGCGACAGATGGATAACAAGAATTCCGTCGGCATCTTTTATTTTTTCTGTCAGCCGGGTAACCTGCTCAGGGGAGGTGACCAGTTCATCGATAAAAAAATCAACATCGGATATTTCATTCTTTAACTTTCCGAATTCAGATTCGTAGAACCTGATCTCTTCTTTAAAATCCAGATTCGGTTTTGGCCAGAGACCCACAGGATTTCCCATATAAATCCTTGCCACTTTGACTTTCGACCTCTGCCAGCCGGGTTCACTGTTATTAAATATTTTTGAATTGTCATTTAGTGCCGAAAAGACCGGGCTGCCGAGGTATAAAGCCCCTCCGGCGGCAGAAGTCTGCAAAAATTCTCGTCTATTTAATGATTTTTTCATAATTATCTCCTGATAATATTTAATCGAGAAAAAAAACACAATCAGACATAACTGTCCGGTTAAAAAATATAAAAATAATATTTGTACATCATGACACTGG
>JBHPGK010000285.1:0-3168 GCA_042570605.1 Candidatus Zhuqueibacterota bacterium | reverse complement strand
TAGTAATATTTCTCGATGTTGATCCTTCTGTTGCTCTCAAAAGGATTGAAAAAAGAGGCGAAAAAATGCAGGTTCATGAAACTAACGAAAAATTAAGTAAACTTCAAAATGCCTACCGGTTGACCTGCAAAGTAATTAAGCAGGAATTTAATATACCTATGCTGGTAATTGACCGGGACGATACTATCGAAAATATTACATTATCGGCAATTGATTATATAAAAATTCATTTAAAAAAAAGGGATTCAAATGATAAATCCGGAAATTGACATAATTGCTACTACCATTTCAGGTTCTATGAAAGACTGGGGAAAGATTGAAAAAATTGTTCCTCTTTTTAACGAGAAAGGATTTACAAATGTTAATCTCTTTACACTTGATAGTCATAGTAAAGTTAGGGAACAGGCGTTTGAAAGTATCCGGAATGGAAGAAGAATGATAATTTCAGCAGGAGGTTCCGGCACTTTTAATGCGGTTCTGGAAGGATGCTGCGATTCAGGTATTAACCTTGATGAAATTACAATGGGCTTTCTTCGAAAGGGTTCGGCTGATCTTATCGGCAAGACTTTAGGAATGCCGGATAATATTAATGAAGCAATTGAAGTATTTGTAGAATCGATAAAATTAAAAAAAACTGTTCCGTGTGACGTGATCATGGTGGAAAGTGAGAAAGAAGGTTCAAAAGTTTGTCATTTTGTTGGATATGCCGGCGCAGGGATATTTGGTGAAATACCTTATTTTACTGAAAACAGGTTTACAAAGTATTATAAAGGAGTTTTAGGAACCATTTTAGGCGATTTGGGTCCTTTTTTTATTGGGGCCAGCCTTGCCTGCATCAGGAAATATATCAGAAATATATTCATTCGGAAAAACAAATGGAAAATTTTTGTAGACGGTTTTGAAACAGCAGAAAATTATTACCAGACATTTATTATAGTAAATGGTGACCTTGGAAAAGACCTGCCTCTTGCAAAAGATATCCCGCTTGGCTCCGGCGACTTTTATTTGTTTGCAATAAAAGATATAGGATTATTCAAATTAGCGGGACAGTTCAAACATACGTGGGATGCCTCAGTCCTTATTAATCCGGAAAAATGGGGATTCGAAAAATATCAAATTAAAAACCTCCTTAAACTGCAGCCGGATAATTTAAATGATTTTGATTCGAACATTGATGGTTCAACAATGGTTTGCAGAAAATCTGTAACCTTTAAAATTTGCGATCAAATAAATTTGATCTCACGGATTTAATTTTTTCCAGCTTTAGATTTTTTCTGTATCAGGTATTATATCGGAAAGACGTGAGTGAGGAGATTTCATGTTTTAATAATGAGATTCCCCCCGAGTACTCGGGGGGAATGACACGTTCGGTTATAGATTCTACGGTTTATATAATATAGATCACCTAATGGATTAAGCTATAAATGGGAGGTATTAAGCTAATAAATTAGATTTATTTCTTTGGTAATGCCTCACGCCAACCGGCTTTTAGCTGTTTAGAGAGTTCATTAACAATTTGTATATTTTCCGGTAATACAGCGATATTGTTATTTTCCTGAGGATCGGTCTTGTGATCCGAATATTCAGGCCTCCTTAAAATGGCATTAATTCTACTTCTTTTGCCTTGAAAAATTCTTTTGTTGTTTCCAGTGCTTTCGTTTCATCGAAGTGTTTACAAGTGTAGATTATTAATGAGAAAAATTTAGCATCTGTCCATACATAGAGTGATATTCCAGAATCAATAATCGGGACAAAGGCGTCATAGCCCTGATTTTCTTTTTTACCTTCTCCGCCTGGTGAAAAAATGATTGGTTCACCGTACATTCTAAGCTCCAATGAATCAGTTATTGTTTTGAAGTAATCTTCAATGGTTTGCTCATTAACTTCATTTTGGTAAAAACCTTCGAGGAGAAGCCTTTGTCTTGTGATGTTTGGTGCTAAATTTTTCATGAATTTTCCGAGTTAATTATTTTTAATTTTTGGCCTGTGTATGCGGCGAACAAAAACCCGAAACACATACGCCGTGTTATACACTGTTATGAGCTATAAATCTTTCGGTTCCCACTTTTGAAGTTCAATAATATTACCTTCGGGATCAGCAGCATAAGTAAATATCAAAGTTCCTTTTCCAAAGTCTTTTCGGATGACTTCTCCAATTTTCCTGCCACCGGAATGAATCATCTTATCAAGTACTGTATTAACATCATCAACGGAAAAAGCGATGTGTCCAAAACCTTCTCTGTTAGCAGCAGGATTTGGTTTATTTTCGTTTTCCTGGTACTGGAAAATTTCTAAGGTTGGACCATCTTTGTCAAATCCCGGTAAGAGCAGATTTATACCTTGTAAAGAAGCATCCTTCACACCGGTACCTTTTTCCAGCCAATCTCCTTTAAGATTTTTTTCTGGCGGCACAGGTTTACAATTAAAGACTTTAATATAGAAGTCAGATAAGAGCTTCCAGTCTTTAGCGATAATGTTTGTGTGAACGTATTTCATAAGCTTATAGGTTAAAATTTTTTTTAGTGAACAATGTCGTATAACGCTTGAGTTCAGCCGCCGCAGAGAAGTGCAAAATCCCCCTTCTCTTCTAATTTCTTTGGATCGACACCCTGAAAATACAAATCTTGGGATGTATTGTATGTCATAGATTTTGCGAAGCATTTTTTGCTATGAGCAACCATGGTTTCCGGCCACCCATTCACACGGTTGGTGACTGCACAATCGAGGTCTTTTGCATTTGCTGCTTCACAGAATTGATCAGCCCATTTCATAAACGCCCTCCGATTCTATCTGATTTTTAGCCACATAATAAGTCATTCTAAAGTTTCTACATAATATTCGAAGTTATATATTTTATCAAAGATCCGCAATGATTTTATTACTAACGGAGTTGTGTATTTCTACTATGACTGCAGTACAGCTGAGCAATAGATCAGAGAAGGCATATATGTGTTGACCGGACTTGTAAGCAGGGAATGACACAGTGGTGGGGGTAACTTCAGAGTCATATAGTCTTCAGCCCCGTTTACGGGGCTTTTAGCACTCAGCGAGGGTATTTATGCCCTCGCATGTGCCGGTTGTCCGGTAATTTTAACAATGAGATTCCCGCTTCTGTGTGTGTGGCTCAACTCCAAGCCTGTCACCCTGAACTTGGTTCAGGGTCTAAGA
>JBHPGK010000284.1:0-3179 GCA_042570605.1 Candidatus Zhuqueibacterota bacterium | reverse complement strand
GAGGGACATTTCCTTCCAATTTCTTGGCAGGGTAGGAGAATTTTTAAGCAGAAGAAAGCATATACGGTTCGCCAAACAGGAGTTTATCTGCTGCCTCCTCGACTTCTCTTCGTAATACATCGTTTCCGCCAACTGCATTTTTAAGGCTTTGAACAAGATTTTGAATGCCGCCGAGGAAATTAACAGCACCATCTTCCTTCTCACGTGTTGAAATTGATTCTTCCTGACCGACATACTCTTTTTCCATCGAGTTGTTATAATTGGTTAACAATCCCGCCAGGTTCGGGTCCAGAAATACATCTTTAGTATTTTTCAGATCATCTTCTTTAATCAGCATCAACATATGATTTCTCAAAAAATCTATTTCCGCCTTATAATCAACCCGCTGAAACAATTTTATGTTTATTCGTGATTGCAGTGTTTGTATTTCTGCTTCTAACTCAGTTATTTCCGACTCATTATCCCCTTTCGATCGTAATTCCTCTATTCTTTTCTGAATATTATCTATCTCTTCCTTATTCGACTCATTCTGGCTGGTATCCCGCAGTTCCAGAATATGTGGAGCAATCTCGTCGGCAAACTCTTTAATTCTACCTTCATTACCCTGTACTACGACCGTAAGATTACTGGCGGTAGCAAATTCATCCACTATTTTATTAAATTGAACAACCTTGCTGTCGCCCTCGGGAAGCAGGTCAGAAGTCTGCATGGACAGTTTTAGCTGTCCTGCTAATCCGCCCATAATTATGGTTATCAGGACACATACCAACAGCATTCTCCATGGATAGTAAGTATGCCAGTCAGCCAGTTTTTTTAAAAGTTTTTCTCTCATTTTAATCGCCTCCTTTAGGAATATCCGCTAAAAGTATATCCTTGCCCGGAGCATACCTCCGGAACCGGTGTTTTTACCAAATACTTTACCTTCTTTTCCAAAATTAAAATTCAGATATGATATGATCTCCATGTTTTCAGAAAAACTGTAGTTAACAGTCGGGACCAGTGCCATACTTTTATCTGAAATACTGTAGATGCAGGATGCCCCCAGAGAAATAAAATCTGAAACGGGGTGCTGTAAATATGTATAAAACTGATCCTTTGATATGGACTTCTGTTCTGCGGCAAACTGCCTCATCCAGTCATTCAGGTCATACTGCATATAGTCCGATTTGCCCAAAGAGTTCCTGTAAAACTCAACCATGACATAAGTTTGAAAATCGAACGTATAATCCCCTCCGATTACCACTTCATAAAAGTCCTGTGAGTGTTCCATGTCATTCTTTGCGTACTCCGCCCAGACTCCCAGTCCCAAAAGCTCTCCGGCTGTGCTTAAACCGAGCAGTCTCCTTTTTTCAGGCAATCCGCTAAAATTCATGCGCTGCAGGTCAAAACTTGTATAATCATGATACAGCCAGGATTTCTCTATCCCTGTTACAGCATAATCAAATCGGGAGATCCTGCCTTTGAATTGTATCAGTTTCCCGGAAGTATTCCATGTATCTTCAGGTGAATAAAGAGCGGTAAGAGTATAATCCGTACCGACAGGAATGTCAACCCTTGCAGCATTATGACCCGGCTGTTCATAGGACGGATCAAGCACGTCTTTAATATTGAAAACATCCGTGGGATTCCAGACATACCCCGTTCCAAGTGATATCTGCTGTTTACCAACGGTCAGGTCCCAGCCTTCAAAAGCCACCTTTATATAGGCATTGTCCAGAAAATTCCTGTCTGAGAATGGTATTACATAAAAAGGGTTCATAGTTTCGGGGATCTGTGAAGTAATCCCGGAAGACAGAAAATCCAGTATATTCCAGTTCTTTTTTCCATGATATGTTATATAATCGAAATTTGCCGCAAAAGTTATATTATCGGTGAGTTCGGACTTCAGATCAACACGAAGCTTATTTGTATACAGCTGGAAGAGATCTTTTTTTACCTTTGCTCCCATTACCTGTGATTCAAAGTAACCGTAAATTTCCACTTTTTCCTGGGCATGTAGTGAAGCACATAGCAGTATAATTATAAAAAGAAATATAGATTTCCTCATTTTTTCAAACTCCTTTCAGTGAACATATTTTCATCCAGCTGCACGTTATATTTTATCTCGAGCATTTCCATTTCTGTCTGCGTGTTATCATTTTTGTTGTACATGACCGCCTTCATTGCAGTCGGGATATTATCAATTATCCGGATATTGCTTTGAACAAGTCTTTTAAGGTGGAAATCCGGGTTTTTCTCATCAAAATAATCTATAACTATAGGAACAAAATTTTCCCTGACTATATACATGATCAACCGTGAATATGAGACGTCGCTGTCAGGTTTACGGGTCATTTCAAGTTTATAACACTCTTCACCTTCGATTTTTTCATCATCTAACCTTTTCGATGTAAAATCTTCAATGAAAGAATCTCCGCCGCCCATATCCTCATACGAAAAATCGCTCCCCTCCATTTTCTGCTTCTTTGCATGCGTGGCTAATTTCCTGACCCTTTGGGTACGGGGAAAGTACATCCAGATATCATCCGCATGGTTAAGCATCAGGGTTGCCTGTCCTTTAACACGCCTCGGCTCAAGGTAGCGTACAAGGTTTTTCTCACCTTTTCCCATACTCCACGACTCCATTGTAAAAGTACGTTTGTCACCTGAACTTGTAACAATCGTCATTGTAGATTTCCCGTAGCTTGTTTCAGGATTGAACAGGTCATTCACTTTCTGAATTATTTCTTCACCGGTAAGTTCCTGGGCAAAAAGCGATGGAATCAGGATCATACCTATTACAATCAAAGCAGTTAATTTTTTCATTTTCGTTTCTCCATGATTTATGTTAAGGTGTCAGTAATTTTACTATATTTTCATCACCTAAATTAATGGAGTCTTTTTTAGCTCCTAAGATCCGCTCAATTGTATCATTATACATTTTTAACAGTTCAACTATAAATTGAACATTTTGCGGTTTTTCGTCCACTTCAAATATCAATTCAGCAAATTTATCATTTAAGGATTTAAAAAGTCTTATTAACAATTCCCCCATTTCATTATCGAAATGAGTATTAAACAGACCTTCCTGGACTCCCTGTTTTATTACACTGCTGAAAACAGGACCGTAAATGGAAATTCCTCTCTGGTAAATTTTATGAGTAAAAAGCAGATTCTCATCCCGGTACATTATCCTGAAA
>JBHPGK010000283.1:0-3301 GCA_042570605.1 Candidatus Zhuqueibacterota bacterium | reverse complement strand
AATAATATTATTACTTAAATTAAAATTTAAAATTTAAATTTAGGGTGAGGATATGACCGGAAATGACAGAAATGATGTTGAAAAACTGAGACATTTAAAAGAATCATATGATAAACTTTATAATGAGTTGTCCAAAGTAATTATTGGTCAGAAAGACATTATAAATTTAATTCTTGTTTCACTCCTATCAAGGGGACACTGTCTTCTAATTGGTGTTCCGGGCCTGGCAAAGACTTTAATGATATCAACCTTATCAAGAATTTTGAATTTAAAGTTCTCAAGGATTCAATTTACGCCAGATCTAATGCCGTCTGATATTACCGGAACAGAGATCATTGAAGAGACAGTAGGTACCGGTAAGAGGGAGTTTAAATTTATTAAAGGACCCATTTTTGCAAATATTGTATTAGCAGATGAAATAAACCGGACACCTCCCAAAACACAATCGGCACTTCTTGAAGCAATGCAGGAGCACAATGTAACTGCAGCAGGAGAGACTTATACATTACAGGAACCATTTTTTGTGCTGGCTACTCAAAATCCAATAGAACAGGAGGGGACTTATCCTCTTCCTGAAGCACAGCTTGATAGATTTATGTTTAATTTATGGGTTAATTACCCCTCAAAAGAAGAAGAAATTGATATAATCAAGTCTACTACAAGCGGATTTCAAGCTGATCTTGATAAATTAATTTCCGGCGACGAGATAATTGAATATCAACAACTTATAAGGAAAATACCGGTTGCGGATAGTCTCGTTGAATATGTTGTTGACCTTGTCAGTAAAACAAGACCGGATAATAGTAATGCTCCTAAATATATTAAGGATTGGGTCAGTTGGGGAGCAGGACCGAGGGCTTCACAGTTTTTAATTCTTGGTGCAAAAGCTAATGCTGCTTTATCCGGAAAACCTACACCTGAAATTGAAGATGTAAAAAAGGTTATAAAACCTGTGCTAAGGCACAGACTTGTAATTAATTTCAATGCTGAAGCTGAGGGTGTAAGTACCGTGGATATTATTGATAAACTTATTTCTTAGTCATAATGAAAGAAGAAAAAAATTATCTCATTCCTGAAGTTTTATCAAAACTGTCAAATCTTGAGCTAAAAGCAAGAATGATTGTTGAGGGATTTATTACGGGCTTACATAAAAGCCCATATCATGGTTTTTCAGTTGAATTTGCTGAGTACAGACCTTACATTCCGGGAGATGAGATAAAAAATATCGACTGGAAAGTGTTCGGCAGAACGGATAGATTTTATTTGAAAGAATATGAAGAGGAAACAAACTTAAAATCATACATTTTACTTGATACCTCAGAGTCAATGGGCTATTCTTCCGGAGGTTTGACAAAACTTGAATATGGGACATATTTAACAGCAGCTCTTACATTTTTAATGCTTAAACAGCGTGATGCAGTCGGATTGACAATTTTTGATGATAAGATAAGGAAATTTTTACCGCCAAGGTCGGTGATGAGTTATCTGAGCTTAATATTAAAAGAAGCTCAACGAGCAAAACCCGGAAGTAAAACTAATATTTCTAATACTTTGCATATTCTTGCTGAAAGAATTAAAAGACGAGGACTCATAATCTTAATTTCAGATCTGATCGATATTCCTGAAGCTGTTATAACCGGTTTAAAACATTTCAGGCACATGAAACATGAAGTGTTGATATTTCACATTCTTGATCCAAATGAAATTAATTTTCCATTTAGAAAAGACTACATTATTGAAGATATGGAAACAAAGGAAAGAATGGAAATACAAGCGCGGTTTATTGCGAAAAATTATAAAGATATGTTGAATAATTTTATAAACTTTTACAAAAAAGCTTGTAGAGAAAATTCTATTGATTACTGTTTTTTGGATACTTCTACACCTTTTGACCAATCATTATACAGATTTTTGCTGAAACGAGAGAAAATGATGTAGAAATTTATATGTTTTGTTCTGCTGAAGTTTAATATCATTAATGCTTAAAGACCTGGAATTTAAATGAACAAGAAAGTATATATTGGAATTGACATCGGTTCTATCAGTCTGAAATACGCAGTTTTAGATTCCGATATTAAAGTGATTGATAGATTTTATCAAAGACACAAAGGACATCCCCATAAGCTTACAATAGATTTTATTGAAAAAATCTATGAAAAATTTGGTAAAGGAAATATTTTAAACATTTCCTTTACCGGGTCAGGAAGTAATGTGTTTTTGGAAGGCATTGATAAAAAATCTATTAATGAAATAGTTGCTTCTGCCTCCGGAATAAATTTTTTATATCCTGAAATAAGAACAGTATTTGAGTTAGGAGGAGAAGACAGTAAATTCTTTTTATTGAGTGAAGATCGAAGTTTATCAATTTTAAAAGATTTTGAAATGAATTCAGTTTGTGCTGCAGGTACCGGCTCATTTCTTGACCAGCAAGCCTCACGGTTGGAATTAAATATAGAAACTGAATTCGGCGAGCTGGCTATAAAATCTGATAATCCACCGAGAATAGCAGGCAGATGTTCGGTTTTCGCCAAGTCAGATATGATCCATCTGCAGCAGAAGGGAACACCTGTTTATGATATTGTGTCTGGACTTTGCCATGCTGTTGCCAGAAATTTCAAATCAAATATTGCCAAATCAAAAATGATTGAAAAACCTGTTGCGTTTATCGGAGGAGTCGCTAATAACAAGGGCATGATCAAGGCGATTGAAAATATATTTGATTTAGATTCAGGCGAACTGGTTATTCCGGAATATTTTGATTGCATTGGGGCAATCGGCGCAATACTTGTTGATCAGGAAAAAGATAATTTTTATATCCCTGAATCGTCAGAGTTTACTAACAAGAAAAAGGTTACGTATAAAAAAAGCGGTTTATCACCTTTAAAGATAAAATTATCCAGTATTGAAAATAGTATTATAAAATCTCTTAAAATCTCTGATAATAGAGTAAATGGTTTCTTGGGGATAGATGTGGGGTCTGTTAGTACGAATTTAGTAGTAATTGATAATCAGAAAAATGTTCTGGCTAAAAGGTATCTGCCGACTGCGGGTAAACCGATTGAAGCTGTGAGGAAAGGATTAAAAGAAATCGGTTCGGAAATAGGCGATAGAGTAGATATTACAGGTGTTTGCAGTACGGGTTCAGGAAGGTATATGATAGGCGATTATGTAGGAGCTGATATAGTAAAGAATGAAATAACGGCACAGGCAAAAGGTGCCTTATATTTTGATAATTCAATTGATACTATATTTGAGATCGGTGGTCAGGATTCAAAATATATTTCACTAGATAACGGAGTAA
>JBHPGK010000282.1:0-3347 GCA_042570605.1 Candidatus Zhuqueibacterota bacterium | reverse complement strand
TTTTCAAATTCAATCTATATTTAAAACAATCCGATATAAGTTGTGTTATAACAAGATATTACATATTGTTGCCTTCAAGTTTTACCGGACACTATTGATTCTGTCATTACGAGGGAGTATCATACCGGCTTGCCGGGATAGAGACGACCGTCGTAATCTCCTACCATTGTAAAAACAATCATATAGCAGAGGGATTGCTTCCCCGGTAAACCGGGACACGCGTCGCTTCGCTACCTCGCAATGACATCTCTGACTCTGGATGACATAATTAGAGTTGGGAGACACGCATAAAAACGGGAATCCATTCCTCTAAAGCATTTCTGAATCTGTATGAATCTACAAAAAATTTTGAATAATTCAACAGCTTTAATCAATTAAAAATCTATTCTTTGCAGGAATCCGCAGAAGCTTCAACAGTATGAGAACCTTTTTCATCGATCACTCTCATCGATTTCCATTTCCCGCCCAGGAATCTGAACAGGAATGCAAGTCCCATCGTTATGATGTATATTGAGGCAATTGTCCAGGCAGTATAAATTCCTTTTTTGAAGACTATTATCGCGAAATATGCCGGGAGTACCATGACCGTTAATGACAGGATAAGAATCGTATACATAACAAACCGTGTATCGCCGGCGCCTTTAATTGCCGAGGAAAAGATTATGAGCATTGTATCGAATATTGAATAAACAGCTACAAATCTGAGCAGCACCCTTACTATCCTGCTAATGGGCTCAAAATTAGCAGCATTAGCCTGAGCACCGTACATTTTAATGAAAATATCCGGTACAAGAACGTATAAGAGTGCTATTACAAACATATAAAAAAATGTCAGATGAAAACCTGAATATACACTTTTTTCTGCCAAAGCAGGTTTATGCCTGGTGAGGTTCTGCCCGACGAGAACCGATACGGTTATTCCGAAACCGATCATCGGCATGAAAGCAAGTGTATTAATATTAAAAGCAATGTTTGTTGCCGCAAGGTATGTTGTTCCAAGTTTTCCCACAAGCAGTATGAATGCAGTAAATCCGGCCATATCCAGAGAGAATTGTATTCCATTCGGAAGCCCGAATTTAAGGAGCCTTTTGAAAAGCCTGAAATTGAATTTCCAGCCTGAAATTGTACAGTAATTTTCGTTATTGCGTCTTTTTGTAAAAAGTAACAGGTATAATAGAAATGAAACTGTTCCCGATATAATTGTTGCCAGTGCCGCTCCTTTTATACCCATTTCCGGGAATCCGAGCTTGCCGAATATCATGGAATAATCCAGTACGATATTTACAATTGTCTGAATGATACTGATAATTGCAACCGGCTTCGTCTTACCCCTGCCTGAGTATAATCCCGCCATGGCAGATGATGCGATCATTGGGAATGCGCCGTAGCATAAGACCCTGAAATAGACTATCTCATTCTGTATGACTCCCTTTTCATGCCCTATGAAATTGAAAATATCGGTGGCAAAAGGGGTAAACATTAAATGGACTATATACCCGATCAAACTGACGTAAATACCCTGCCAGATAATGGGACCGATTTTTTTACATATCTTTGCACCGTAATACTGGGCGGTGAATGTGCTGACATAGCTTGCTGTACCGATAAAAAAACTGGCAATCGTAAACGTTAAGATCCCTGCCGGCATTGCTGCTGCTATTGCGTCCGGTGAATACCATGTCAGGAACATCCTGTCAACAAAATGCTGTATTGCAAATGCACCGGTACTGAATATCAGCGGCACTGCAATTTTCAGTACCTCTTTATACCCGCACTCTTCGTTCCATCTGTTCTTTAAATATCCCATACTTTAAATCATCTTAGAATATATTCAGGTCTATCAAAAATTAAACGGTTAATTTAGTAATTTTAAAGTTCAAATGCCTGAAAAAAATCAATTTATTTTTTAATTGATTTGATTTTTAACGATATTTTATTTATTCTTTCAGGGTAATTAATAATTCTGATGATAAACACCGTATTTCTGTCATTCCCGTGAAAACGGGAATCCATAAGTTATTGTTTTTACTGGATTCCTGCCTCCGCAGGAATGACACGGTAGAATAACGGTGATTTGTACAATTTCTACGTCATTCTGAGCGTACAGACTGTGTGAAAACGTTTGTTTTTTACATTTTCGTAATCCAAGAGTGTCATTGCGAGGAGCGAAGCGACGTGGCAATCTCACTGTTAAAGTATTGTTTTGTAAGGAGATATGAGATTACGACGGTCGTCCCGGAAAATAGGACTCCCTCGTAATGACAGCCTATTATTACGCTTTTTAATCGTTTTCACACAGTCTGGTAGCGAAGAATCTCAAAGCAAAAAATTATTAGACAGAAGAGAGCAGAGGGTATATTATGAAAGATCATCAGGACGTATACGGACATGAAGTATATGATTTTTACCATGCGATAGCCGGCTATGAGATAGTCGAAAGGGACGACGGGTATTTTCACGTTTCTGAAAATGCCCCCGCATGTTATTTTTTCGAGTTTAAAGACTGGCCCCGACATCATCAAAGAGTCATGAAGTATGTTAAGGGAAATGTGCTCGATGTCGGGTGCGGCCCCGGAAGGCATATTAAATACCTTGTTGATAACGGATTTGAATACCTCGGTATCGACATCTCGCCGCTTGCTTTGGAGGTCTGCCGTCTCAGGGGATATGAAAATGTAAAGAATCTCCATATCGGGAAGGTCAGCAAAACTTTGGGTAAATTCGATACAATTTTGCTGCTCGGCAACAATTTTGGGCTGCTTCGTGATCTTGAACGGGCAAATAGGCGCCTGAAAAATTTCTGCAGTATAACAAATCCCGGTGCAGTTATCCTTGTTGAAAGCATCGATTTCTCAAAGGATAAAAATCCTGATAACCTGGAGTATCTCGGACGTAATAAAAAGCGCGGCAGGATGCCGGGTCAGCTCCGCCTGCGCCTAAGGTATAAGAAATACATCTCCGAATGGTTTGATTACCTGCAGGTCTCAAAGGATGAACTGAAGGAAATAGTTAAAAATACAGGTTGGGAAATAAAAAAGATAATCGATTCTGAAGATTTAAGATTTATTGCCGTGCTGGAGAAAGTATGATTATACCATATTTAATTACCCGGTAATAAAATCGACAATCGACAATCGTAAATCGAAAATGAGTGGTTCTCTATCATGCTTTTCACTTTTTAATTTGAATTTTACTCCTTCTCTGTTTATATTAATAGTCTTAACATTTTATAAAATATGGGATTTATGAAGAATCTTCTGTATTTTTCATGATTAAAGGCTTTTACAAGGATTCCTGATACTTCATCCAGACCGTAAACACTCCCGAAGATCGAGCAGTTATCGATC
>JBHPGK010000281.1:0-3363 GCA_042570605.1 Candidatus Zhuqueibacterota bacterium | reverse complement strand
GTATTACCGAAACCAGCCCCGGTTTTACCTTTTAAAACCGCTGCAGGTTGAAATGCAGACAGGAAAAACGCAGGATAGCTGCCTGCAGTCAGCCCGACCAGAACAGATAATATAAGCAGTCCCGGTACTAATAACGGAATATCAGAATAACCGATACTCAATTCAATGCCTGAAATATTGCTGAAAACAGGGATCGCAGCTTTTACAAGGATAACCGCCAGGATCATTGAAAGGAAACTGTATAAAAAGGACTCAAAAAGAAACTGTTTTATTAACTCTTCCCGGTCTGATCCTATTACCTTTCTAATCCCGATTTCCTTTGCTCTTGCTGTTGAGCGGGCTGTTGCGAGATTCATAAAATTTATGCAGGCAATAAGGAGAATAAGTATCGCAATTGCAGTTAAGATATATACATATGCCATGCTGCTGTTACCGGAAATTTCATACCCCATATTTGAATTTAAATGAATACTTGTCAGCGGCTGCAGTGATAATTCGATTGTTGCTTCACCGGAACCGGTATTTTCGCTCATATATTTATTTACTATTGTTCCAAGCTTATTTTCAAGTTCCCGGTGATCGGCAGTTTCGTGAAGAAGCACATATGTATAATAATCCCAGGCAGTTTTCCATGATTCCATCTGCTCATATCCGCGCGTGCGGTACAGGGTTTTATATGAACAGAGCATGTCAAAAGTAAAATGGGAATTCTCCGGTATATCCTCTATTACACCGGTGACGGTATAGTCTTCAAATTCCCTGATTTTAATATTTTTTCCAAGCGGATCGTCCTGACCAAAGTACCTTTTCGCAGCAGACCTACTCAACACAACAGTATTTGAGGTTTCAAGTGCCGATTCAGGATCTCCCTCAATCATCTTAAAAGAAAAAACATCAAATACGGAATTATCCGCATAAAAAACCTTACTTTCAAAGAATTTTTTATCATTATGTCTAACAGAAATTTTATCAACCGGCAGAAATCTCACTGCACTAATAATTTCAGGGTATTCGCTGACAAGAACCGGTGCCAGGGTTGGTCCCGTACATGGTACCGGACTGCCTTTGCCTCTAACTTTCAAATGTGTACATACCCTGTATATCCTGTCAGAATTAACATGGTGTTTATCATAACTTAACTCGTAATAAACGTATGCAAAAATCAGGATGCAGCATGCCATACCTAAAGCCAGACCTGTTATATTGATAAATGAATAGGCTCTCTGTCTTCTGAAATTCCTGAACGTTATTTTCATATAATTTTTAAGCATAACTGTACTCCAGTAAATTGCGGCTTTCAAATATGCCGGTAAGGAGAATAATGCCTGATGCCAGAACCAGTACTTTGCCTTTAACACACCTTTAGTTATCAATAATTCCCTGTATTCCTCTTCAAAATCACCGATACTGGAGAATTCATCCTCATATTTTGACATCCGGTTGAGAAGCCATTTTGCAGCAAAGGGGGATTTTTTTTGTTTTTTAGTCACTTAATTATTTTTTTGTTAGCACTTTATTTTCTTATATACTGCTCTATTTTGCTACATCACTATTATAGATAAACCGGTCTCCTCTGAATTCTGCACATCGGCAAATACTGCTGAGGTTCATCTGATCTATCTCAGCTGCTGCAATTTTATAAACATGTTCACCATCCTGTGAATGCATTGGGAAAAACATTCCGGGTTTAAGATTTTGAACAAAATAATTCAGCCCTTTCCTCACCGTTTCAAGTGAACCTCCTCCTCCGCAGGCACTGCCGCTTAACATAAAAGCAATATCCATCCCAGTGTGGTCTTTTACCAGATAGTCAATCTCGTCAGTAAAGTCTTTCTTTAACACTTCACCTGTATTAGCGTGGTCTCCGCCATGAAATATCTTCAATCCGTCGGTTTTCACCAGAAATCCAACACCTGAATCACTTGATCTTATAGTTAAAACTTCCATTCCATTTATTACTTTTGATTCCCTTGGCTCAATTATTTCAAAATTTGAAGTGTTTATTCTGCGCGGAGTAAAACCAAATACATAATTAATGTTAGTTACAGTTTTTTCCCAGTTAAATATTGTCCGGTCAAAATGGTCATTATGTTCATGCGAAATAAAAACAGTAACATCAAGGTCCTTTATCTCCTCAGGATTAATATTTCCATTAGAAATAAATGGATATGCAGGCTTTTTTTCGGGCTCTATATAATCAAAAACAAGAAGATGTTCCTTTGTTTTAACAGCCCATCCGCCGTGCCCGAGGTACCAAATATATGCCTCCGAATCTTTGAGAACACTTGCTAAAAAAGTGCTGTTCCCAAAGTTGGCTTTAATATTTTCAGGTATTGATGCTCCCTTGGAGATAAGCATGTCGTAAATATCTTTATGACCGTGTTCTACAGCAAGCTGTAAAGGAGTCTTCCGGTTTTCTCCTTTCCCGGTTACATTCACACCTCTTTCAAGTAACAGGGAGACTACATCTATCTGTCCGGATGCGGCAGCATTTTGAAGTTTTGTATAGCCGCTTTCATCCGTTGAATTGACATCACCGCCAACATCGATCATAAATTTCACAAGGTCGGTTTTTCCCCGGCGAACTGCTTTGTTCAGGAGTGATTCAAACTCATATGTCAACGGTTTTGCTGCATTAAATTCTCCCCCTTTATCGAGCAGCAATTTAGCAGCTCCGGCTTTTTCAGTAAAGACCGCAATATCCAGAGGCGTGCTTCCTTTGCTGTCTTTTGCATTAACATCAGCACCTTTTTCTATCAACAAAAATATTATTTCAGTGTTGCCCGCTCTGGCAGCCATATGAAGCAGTGTCCTGCGCAGGTACCCTGTAAATTGCAGATCAGCTCCTTTTTCTATCAGAATTTTTGCCGCATTGTTCCTGCCCATATCGAGTGCCATGAACAATGGAGTAAGTCCATTTTTATTCTTGGAATTTATTTCTGCTCCCTTCTCTATGAGAAAACTTATTACTGAAGTTCTTCCCTTAGAGACAGCGCTGTGAATAGGAGTATTGCCCCTGTTGTCTTTAGAGTTCAGCAGTCCCGGATTAGCCGCGAGCAGCGTTTTTACCTTATCCAAATTCCCGTTTTTTGCCGCATCATGGATCTCTCCCGCTATACAAAATTGAAGTTTCAACAAAAAAATCATAAATACAATAATAGTTGAACCAGAAACTTTTTTAATTTTAGTATTAAAATATTTCATCTTTTTATTTCCCTAAATTTATTGGTGCCTCAGACTGTTCACAGGATTGGCAGAAGCAGCTTTTGCTGTAAGAAAACCAACAGTAAACAATGCCAGAAATAAAGCTGCGACTCCTGATACAACAAATATTATAAAACTTAAGTCTACATGATATGCAAA
>JBHPGK010000280.1:0-3380 GCA_042570605.1 Candidatus Zhuqueibacterota bacterium | reverse complement strand
ATTGTCAATTTAACATCAAGTAAATCCAACTTAGAGGAATCAGACTCCCACGTCCTGCCAGTGCAGGATCCACCTCTGTTGGATAATGAGAGTATTTTAGTTGTTTATTAGTAAAGAACGAGTTGGGAAACACGCACTTCCGCGGGAATGACAAATATAGAGAATTTTTTTGTCAACCTCTCATCAATATGCAATTTATCTTTTTTGAAACATTTTATCGAGAATCTCGTTTATATAATTAAATCGAATTAATCGATAAAATCACAGGAGATTTGCATGGAAGTTTTAACTGTAAATGAAGAAATGCTTCTTATAATAATCTGGAAGTTGAAAGATGAGGCTTATGGATTTCCAATTCTGAAAAAGGTCATGGAAGCGACGAACAGAAAGACCGCCTACGGTACGATCTATAACACACTGGATAATATGGCAAAAAAGGGCTTGTTGAAGGTCTACAAAGGTTCACCGACCTCTGAGCGGGGGGGGAAAAGCAAAGTTTATTATTCGATTACCGACAAGGGGAAACTTGCGCTTCAAAGAGCGAAGGAATTTCATATCTCGCTCTGGGATGAGATTTCAGACCTGGCAGTGGAGTAATTAAGTTGGAAAGTGAAAAAACTAAAAAACCGTCACGTTTTTTTAAATGGCTGATATTCCGGATGAAGGAATATGACTCAGAATACTCGGCTTCCGGTGATCTATTAGAGTATTACAATTTTACGTATCAAAAAGACGGCGGTGTTAAGGCGAATCTGTGGTGCTTTAAACAGATGATCATATCACTTCCCAGCTATTTAAAGTTTTTTATTATCTGGAGGATCAATATGTTAAAAAATTATATAAAGGTAGCATTTCGTAATATCAGAAAACAGAAAGCGTACTCATTTATAAATATTTCAGGTCTGGCAATAGGTTTGACATGTTTTATTTTTATTATGTTATGGATAAGGGATGAGCTGAATTATGACCGTTATCATGAAAGATCGGACAGGATTTACAGGCTGACTGTCAATGGTCTTCTTATGGGTAATGAGTTTAACATGGCTGTGTCAACACCTAAACTGGCTCCTACCCTGCTGCAGGATTTCCCGGAAGTTACAGATGCTGTCCGGTTCTATAGATTCTGGGATGATATTCTTGTATCGTACAAAGATAAAAAATTTGTCGAGAAAGATTTCCTTTACGCTGATAAAACAGTATTTGATGTTTTTACTTTTCCATTCATAAAAGGTGACCCGAAAACAGCATTGGAGAATCCGAATACGATAGTAATTACGGAATCTGCAGCAAAAAAGTATTTTGGTGATGAAGAACCGGTCGGAAAAACTCTCACTCTGCACAATGTTAATGATTTCCTGGTGACAGGTGTAATAAAAGATATTCCAAAAAACTCTCATTTTCGTTTTGACCTTCTTGGTTCTTTTGTCTCCCATCCCTACAGTCGTGACCAGAACTGGATCAGCAACAATTGTCACAGTTATATAGTTCTTAGAGAGGGAGTGTCTCCATCAGTTATAGAAGCGATGTTTCCGGAATTTATATTAAAATACGTGGGACCCCAGGTCAAACAGGCACTTGGAATGACAGTTGAGGAATTTTACAAAAACGGAGGCAAATTCGGATATGCCCTCCAGCCTCTGACCGATATACACCTGAAATCTGACCTGCAGTTTGAACTTGAGGCGAACGGAGACATAAAGTATATTTATATTTTTTCTGCTGTAGCTTTCTTCGTTTTACTTATAGCCTGCATTAACTTTATGAATCTTTCAACTGCAAGGTCATACAGGCGTGCAAAAGAAGTCGGGATCCGGAAAGTTGTCGGTTCAGAAAAAAGCCAGATAAGGAGACAATTCCTTTTTGAATCCGTTTTAATAAGCGTAATAGCTGTGATTGTAGCAATAATTATGATTCAACTTTTAATTCCCTTATTTAATGAACTTTCCGGTAAAAATCTGGATATGAATTTTACTAAAAATGCATTTTTAATCCCCGGACTGATCGCGATAACACTAATCGTCGGTTTCCTTTCGGGCAGCTATCCGGCTTTTGTCCTTTCATCTTTTAAACCTGTTTCCGTTTTAAAGACCGGGATGAAAACCGGAGTAAAGAGGTCATTTCTAAGAAAAGGAATGGTAATCCTTCAGTTCAGTATTTCTATTTTTATTATTGTGGGTACCTTTATCGTTTATGAACAATTAAATTTTATCAGTAATAAAAAACTTGGATTTAACAAGGATCAGGTACTTGTGATAAAACGGGGATTCGCACTTGGGGGGAGTTGGGATGCTTTTAAGAATGAACTCAAACTACAGCCTGCTGTTTCTTCTGTTTCAGGGTCAAATACTATCCCGGGGGAAATTCTGGGTGACGGGCTGTTCAGAAAAGAAGGTGCCGAAAACGAGAGTTTTCTGCTGTGGCGTAATGTCGTCGATTATGATTATCTTCAGACACTGCAGCATGAGCTGGTTACGGGTAGGAATTTTTCAAAAAATATTACCACGGATATATCTGCAATTTTGATAAATGAGACTGCTGCGGAATTTTTAGGGTGGGAAAATCCGGTAGGAAAACGGCTTTTTCAGGTGAGGAGTTCAAATCCGGAGAGATTGTATTTTACTATAATCGGTGTTCTTAAGGATTTTCACTTCGAGTCTATACATAGAAAAATCAGACCTATGTTTATCAGACTGCTGACCGAAGAACCAGCCTTGGTATCATGCCGTTTAAATTCTGGAAATGTATCCGGAACACTTTCCATGATCAAGGAAAAATGGAGCAAATTTACCGCTTCCGAACCTTTTGAATATTATTTTCTTGATAACAATTATGACAGCTTATACAGGAAGGAAATGCTGACAGGAAAACTTTTGACAATATTTTCGATCCTGACAGTATTTATTTCCTGTCTTGGATTGTTCGGATTAGCCGCATTCATGGCTGATCAACGAAAAAAAGAATTCGGGATAAGAAAGGTTTTAGGTTCTTCGGTTACCGGGATTATAAGCCTGATGTCCAGGGAATTTCTTATACTGGTAAGCTTTGCTAATCTTTTAGGATGGCCCATTGCCTATTATTTTATGAATAATTGGCTTCAAAACTTTGCATATCACGTACAGATCAAATTTTTATCATTTATTGGAGCAGGGCTGCTGACTTTACTTATCGCATTATTAACGGTAAGTTTCCAGGCGGTCAGGGCAGCATTTGCTAATCCGGTGGATTCTTTGAGAAACGAATAGATACAATTAATAATTAATAGTTAATAGTAGGGACGATTCATGAATCGCTCTTTTAAATGTAACCGCAGAGGCGCGAAGGCGCAGAGAATTTTGCCTCCCCGTGGGCGCTTTCAATGAATTTTACAGATAACCAATATT
>JBHPGK010000279.1:0-3407 GCA_042570605.1 Candidatus Zhuqueibacterota bacterium | reverse complement strand
ATCTTAGTTAACGACAAGGGAGGTCGATTAAAATGCCCTTAAAAAGAAATCTGGTTTTAGGCTTCATCATCCTGTTATTTTTGTTCTTAGTTGCTCCTGGAGTATTTGCACAAAGTATATCAAAGGAAGAGTTTGAGCAGGCACAGGAGTTGTATAAGCAGAAGATCGAGGAGATCAAAAGAATTGATGAAAAAATGCAAAGTTCACCGGATGAATATGAAAAGTTGAAAAAAGATCGTGAAAAGCTTGTTGCGGAAGTTGGACAGCTTAGAGAATCTATTTCTACATATGGCGAAATGAACGAGAAGATAGGTGACTGCAGGTCTATATATAGAGAAGGAGTCCGGCTATTCAGATTGAGAAATTATAATGACGCAATCATAAAATTTGATGAGTGCATTCAGAAAGGCGAAGAATTAGGGACACCGGTTTTAAATAATGTACTCTTTCAGGGTGCCTACAATAAGGGATTGTCTTATTTATATTTGAAAAAATATAATGAGGCAATCAATTCATATGACCAGTCGTTAAAATATGATCCTGACAATGCAGGTAAATCCAAAGTATATTACAATTTCGGTTTATGCTATTCAAGACTGGGAAATAATGACAGGGCAAAAGAGAACTTCGAAAAGGCAATTGAATTTGATTCGGAATATGAAAAACCATATTATGAATTAGGCACATATTATTTTAATGTAAAAAAAGATTTTGAAAATGCCTATAATTATGCTGCCCAGGCTATTTCAAAAGACGAAAAATATGATAGAGCCTATATTTTAGCCGGAAGAGCTCTCTATGAGCTTGCAAAGTATGATGATGCAATAAATTATCTTATGCAGGCTATAGATCTGGATACAAGGAAAAGATACTATGAACCTGACTGGTATCTTGCTATGAGTTACAACCAAAAGAAAGAATACAACACAGCCATTGAACATGCTAGAAGAAGCCTAACAATCAAGAATAATTTCGGCGGTGCAATACTTGAGATCGGTAAAGCATACAAGGGGCTGGGAAATGAAGCAAAAGCTCTGGAATACTTTGAGAAGCTTTTAAAAGACAGGAGATGGAGACAGAATGGCGAATACCAGATCGATATGATCAAGAATAAGGACAAATATATAGACGGTGATTTCTAAGCAGATCAATTATTTTCAGTTTCAAAAGGAGCAAACATTTCACTGCTCCTTTTTTTTTGACCAAAAATATCGGTATATTTTTTCAGGCTCCAAACAACGTTTCTTCCACTTCTTTCTGCTTTTAATTCATCAATGGGATCAAGTGAAATTTTTTCCTTTTTTAATACTGGAGATTTGTAGGGTAGGGAATACGTGGGGAAAGGTTCAGGTTCCCCTTTATACTTTTTATGAGATACTCTTTGTTCTTTGGTTGGGAGATCGGTGTCGAGGATTTCTTCAGAACCTTCTTGCCCCCCTGAAAGAGCATCCGTTAAAAGCTGATCAATTTCCTTTTGATTTAATAGTTCTGCCATGACTTATAACTATAATATCGGAATGAAGCTGGTAATCTTTAGATTAAAAATCGGGGAAACAGAGATATAAAGCATCAAAATTGTCATTTCCTTCTGTGGGAATCTTATTGAGTTTGCACTTCGTTGAAGTAGATTGCCACGTCGCTCCGCTCCTCGCAATGACAGCCTGTTTAGTGTCATTCTCGACTCCGATCGGGAATCTCATTTTTTAAATAATGATATAATAGAGGTCTTTAGAATAGTATTCTAATCATTAATTGCCGTTTACTATGATGAATTTTTTTGATGTCTCTGTAATCTCGTTATCTGATAGATCTCTGACTTTCAGGTTCAGTATATATCTTCCTTTGTTCAGAGTATTGATATCGAGAAATAGAAAATTACCTTCATCCTTTTTCTCAGAATCTCTAATAAAACTGGAAGAAATATTTATTGTATCTGAGAATTTGCCTTTCAGTTTAGAGATCACATTTTTTACAAAAGATCTGTTTTCCTGCTCTTTAAGTATATCGTATGTGATCTCATAGGAAATCTCACCGTAATCGTCCTTTTCGAGATTATATATTTCAAAATAAACCCCAAGTTTTCTTTTATTATTAGTTACAGGATAAGGCATTGGGATGAGATTTATATCATTTCTTTGAAATTTCTGCTCTGCATTTTCCGGGGCATAGTTATATGCTAAAAGAATATCACTTATCTGAAGTGCATCATTGCTGAATTTGTTGATCTGAATATCTTTTTTAGAAAAACCCCTGTCTTTTCTGTCTTCAGAATAATATTCGATTCCAAAAATATAGTTGCCCGGAATCAGAATAATCTTGTTAATATCGAGTAAAAACTGTTCACTGTCAAAATTTTCTGAAGTTCTTATTAATGCCTTATGATTTTCAACATCAACTGCCCTGTTTGACAGGCTGTCGATGAATATGATCCTGTTATTCAACGGTGCTTTTAAATGTTCCGGGTCAAAATTCTTAAAATCAAGGTATTTTCCTGCTATACCGCTGTATAAAAACAGTATTGTACGGTCATACTCTCCTTTAAACTGAGAATGATCTATAAGAAAGTTTATATTCGAATCCTTTCTTTCCGGGAAATAATACTCATCGGGGACAGAATTTTTGGCTATTTCACGTTTACTTTTAAATTCTATTATTTCTCTATCAAAATCCATTGAATTTGCCAACTGCATGAAACTGCTTCCCAGATAAGACCGCTGTTTATACAATTCATGGGTCAATAATGGGGATTTGATAGTAAGCAGTGCTTTGGATAAATCATCAACCTCGCGGTATATCGCACCGAATTCAACAAAATCATACGAAAGATTTGAATTTAAATTAAAGTATGTCCAGCTCTCGTTAGATCTTGTTTCGATAATTGAACCATTAAATATTAAGGTTTGTCCCCTGAAAATATCAAGAGGTTCGCCATATTTTATATAAATTTCTCCTCGTTCATCATAACCTTTGATATTTTGTAAGCGCAAAAACTTACGTGCGTATTCCAGTCTGTTAAAATGTTCTACAAGCCTTTCATTGCTGAACGTAAAAATATCCGGGTCCTTCTTTTTCCAGAATATTAACAGGTAATTTCTTTTCTGTCTTATATCACTTAAATTCAGATAAGCTTTTTTTTCATTTTCCGACATGATGTCTTCAGTTTCTAAATAGATCTCATTTAAAGTTTCCTCATTATCCAGATAATCTAATGTCTTATAATAATAATTTGTAAATTCTGTGTGATCTTTCTTCTTGAAGGCTATATCCGATAGTATCCTGTAGCACTGTGAATTCGTTGAGTCATTTTTCAAATATTCTTTGAGAAGTTTTTCTGAATTATCAAAATTCTTCAGTTCTTTATGGAGAAGACCCAGAATAATTAAGTTTTCTTTTTTTTCAAAAGATTT
>JBHPGK010000278.1:0-3419 GCA_042570605.1 Candidatus Zhuqueibacterota bacterium | reverse complement strand
TTTTGGAACAGATTGAAAATATATTAAGAAGTTTTAATCAAATTAAAGAGGTCAGCTTGTTAAGACCTTATCCATATGATCTGGCAATGAATAATGATTCTTATGAATATAATGGAAAAAGAATTACTTGTAGAATTACCAATACTTACTTAAATCTTGATAAAATTCTAAATCTTAAAATAACTAAAGGCAGATGGTTTGATGGGACGGATAAAGCAGTAGAAATACCATCCGTAGTAGTAAATTCGCTGTTGTGCGAGAGACTTTTGGGTAGAGAAGATCCATTAGGTAAAATTATAAAAAACCGTGACAATAAATTCAGAATCGTTGGTGTTGTGGAACATTATAGAACCGGCGGGGAATTCACCTCAGAAAATCCTTTTATTTTTCATTTTACAGATTATAATCATCCTGAGGTCCCTGGTAACTTTTTTGTCAGGGTTTCACCAGATGCTACAGCAAAACTTGAATCAGAAATAATAAAGAAATTACAATCTGCTGCAAAAGAAATGTCTTTTAAAATTGACAGATTAGAAGATACAAGAAAATCGTCCCTAAAGTTTGACAGAGCTCCTATTATTGCTTTCGGTTTGATATTAGGTTTTTTATTAATAATGGTGAGTTTAGGTCTGCTTGGAGTTTTATGGCTGAATGTATCCAAACGAACAAAGGAGATTGGGCTTAGAAGAGCTAAAGGTGCAAACAGGATGCATATTTACAAACAAATCAGCGGCGAGATCATGGTTATTACTACAATCGGAATAATAATCGGGCTATTGTTTGCTTTTCAGTTTCCAATGCTTGGTGTGTTTGGATTTGTACCTACAAAAATATTTATACTGGCAATTTTTATCTCTTGTACGGTTATATATTCGATATCATATATATGTTCAATATACCCCAGCTATATGGCAACTAAAATCAGCCCTGCAGAAGCTCTGCATATGGAATAAAAAATTTATATTGTAAACATGTAATATCTGTCTTAAATTCCAATATATAAAAAACAGGATTAAAAATGTCCAAGACAATTCTTATTGCAGACGATAACATTGCGGTAAATACATCGCTTGAAATTTTATTTAAGCAGGCAGGATATAAGTCAATTTGTGTAACCGCTCCTCAACAAGCGTTAGAAAAATTAAAAAATATTAAAATTGATTTAGTTCTTCAAGATATGAATTTTTCCAAAAAAACATCCGGAGAAGAAGGGATAAAGTTACTTAAAAATATTAAATCAGCCAGCCCTGAGGTTCCTGTTATTCTCATTACAGCATGGGGTTCAATTTCTCTGGCAGTTGAGGGGATCAGGAACGGAGCAGCAGACTTTATTACCAAACCATGGTCAAATGAACAAATTTTACAATCCGTAAAAACAAATATCGGAATAGCGGAAGCAAACTCAAAGGCAAAAAGAAAATTAACAACATCAAGAGAAGAGCTTGACAACAATTATAATTTTAAAAACATTATCGGCAAGGATAAGAATTTTTTAAAAATTCTCGATATCTTAAGCCGAGTAAGCGCTACTGATGCTTCAGTTTTAATTACGGGGGATAGCGGAACGGGCAAAGAGGTAATAGCAGAGGCAATTCATAAAAATAGTCCACGCAAAGATAAGCCGTTTGTCAAAGTAAATCTTGGAGGTATATCACCTTCTCTTTTTGAAAGTGAAATGTTTGGACATATGAAGGGGGCTTTTACTGATGCAAAGCAATCCCGCAAAGGCAGGTTTGAAATTGCAGGTGGAGGTACCATATTCCTTGATGAAATTGGTGACCTTGAGCAGGACTGCCAGGTTAAACTTTTGCGTGTTCTGCAGGATAGAACATATGAGGTACTCGGATCAAGTATTACAAAAAGCGTTGATGTAAGAGTTATTTCTGCAACCAATCGAAATCTCCAGGAAATGATTGAAAAAGAAGAGTTTCGTGAAGACCTTCTTTACAGGCTGAATCTTATTGCATTACACATTCCCTCTTTAAAAGAAAGAAGTGATGATGTCCCTTTATTGGCTGATTACTTTCTCCAGAATATTGCAAAAGTATACAGGAAACATGATCTAAAAATCTCCGAAGAAGGAATTAATTGGCTTAAAGCACAGCTTTGGCCCGGGAATATCAGGCAGTTAAAACAGTTAATTGAGAGAACAGTTCTACTATCAAATACTATAACTATTGGAAGTGAAGATTTTATATGTGCACAGGAAATGCAGCAGGATATTTCCGGAAAAATCCAGCTGCCCCCTATCGGGAGCATGACACTTGATGAATTTGAAAAGGAAATGATTATTAAAAGCGTTGACTATTATAATGGAAATATTAGTAGAATTGCCGAATCTCTTGGTTTAAGCCGGGCAGCATTATATAGGCGTTTTGAAAAATATGGGATTAAGCTGTGAATCTTCGTTTTAAACTAATTTTATATTTAATAATAATTCATTTAATTTTTGCCGTAATCTCCTATTTTCTAATTCAGAATAGTATCTTCTGGCTTTTTTTAATAGAAATATTCTTCATTATTTCAATATTCAGCGGTATAGTTATAGTAAAATCCCTTTTTAAGCCCATGGAAATAATAACAACGGGTGCGGAATTGATTAAGGCAAAGGACTTTACCTCAAAATTTCAGGAGGTTGGTCAAAAAGAAATAGACAAATTAATTAATGTATATAACAATATGATCGATCATTTAAGAGAGGAAAGACTAAAGCTGCAGGAAAAAACATATTTCATAGAAAAAATAATTCATAATTCCCCTACCGGGGTGATAATTTTTGATTATGATGGGAATATCGATTTGGTCAATCCCTCGGCAGAAAATTTTCTGGCTAATCCTTTACACAGATTAAAAGGTAAAAAATTATCCGGAATAGAATCTTCGTTGGCTAAAAAATTAACCAGAATAGATACAGGCAAACCGGGAATTATTTCTTTAAACGGAAACCGAAAATTTAAAGTTCATAAGCTATATTTTCTTGATAGAGGATTTACTCGGGATTTTATAATGATAGAAGAACTGACTAAGGAAATACAACAATCTGAAAAGAATGCTTATGAGAAAATAATCAGAGTAATGGCTCATGAAGTAAACAATTCTGTTGGAGCTGCAAATTCCCTGCTTCACTCATGTTTGAACTATAAAGCCCAGATCAGTGAACAGGATAGAAAAGATTTTGTTTCTGCACTTTCTGTTGCTATATCACGAGCAGAACATCTGAATAAATTTATAAAAAGTTATGCTGATGTTATTAAACTTCCCGAACCTAAATTTCAAAAATGTAAAATATTGGAATTAACTGAAAATATAATAATATTACTAAAACCAAAATTAAAGGAAAAAAATATTCAGTTAAAATGGGACATTGACAATTCTCTTACTGCTTCATTAGATAAAAATCAAATGGAACAGGTAATAGT
>JBHPGK010000277.1:0-3456 GCA_042570605.1 Candidatus Zhuqueibacterota bacterium | reverse complement strand
ATACTTTATCTTTCCGCCTATAATAGTATATAAAGCCTTGACCTTAAGGATCACACCGGATTATATCTATGAAGTATCAAAAGCTGCTCTCGAGACAGGTATGGGAGTAAACACACACTGTATCGGTATACGCGGGAACAGACTGTGCCTTGAGGCTTATGAAAAAGCTTTAAAAGAAAATCCTGTAAAAGACCACCGTTTCCGCATTGAGCATGCACAGATCGTGAGAAAAGAAGACGTCGCAAAATTCGTTGAACTCGGTATTATCCCTGCAATGCAGCCAACACACTGTACATCGGATATGTACTTCGTAGAAGACAGGGTCGGGAAAGAAAGGGCGAAAGGCGCATATGCCTGGAGGTGGTTCCTTGACGAAGGACTGGTTATTCCCTGCGGTTCAGATTTCCCTGTTGAGTCAAACAATCCAATGTACGGGATATACGCGGCAGTTACACGCCGCGACCATAAGAACTGGCCCGAAGGCGGATGGTACCCGGAGCACCGCATGACAAGAGAGGAAGCTGTCAGGGGATTCACCATCTGGGCGGCATATGCCGCATTCCAGGAAGATGTTCTCGGTTCAATTGAGGTCGGTAAACTTGCTGATTTTACTGTGCTTTCAAAGGATATTCTTGAAATAGAACCTGAAGAGATCCTTAAGGTCAAGGCTTTATATACTATTATAGGCGGAAAGATAAAGTATCGAGCGGAAAAATAAAGAAATATTCAATAAAACAATATATGCACTCGGGAAAAAGACCGGTCTCAATTTTTATGAATGGAAATTCAAGAGACACCAAACCTGTTTATTTTTACCCTTTTGTTCTCTTCCGGCATGTTTTAAAGTCTGCTGTCTCCTGTTTCCTCTTTGAATTACAGGATATGGATAACCGGGATCAACTACTCGTGCTAAACGTGCCATAGTCGAATATACCAATACTATACTCTACCTTGTCATCAATAAGCATACTGTCCCCGGATTTACGAAATTTTCAATTTAAAACAGTAACAATTCTCCATAGAGCTTCCGCAGATTACCATGCGGTAGCTCTTAGAAACTTATATTTATCACATATCAACTATAATAATAGATTTTTAGTCATCGAAGATTGAATATTCTCCTGTATAAAAATTAAATGCAACCGCTGTTAATCCTCCGAAATGATATGTAATTACAGTATCAACGTTCAAAACCTGATTTGCCGGATTATTAACAAACGCCCACCGGAGATCGATATGATTCCATGTAGGCTTAACTCTTGAAGTTACATTATTGATTGTCTCAAACGGAGCTTTTGAAGTGTCAATTCTAAATTCGGGTCTTAATAAAATTGTATCTCCAAGGCTAACATGTCCCTGCCATTTTATTCTGGCAGCTTCATTTACCGGAATAATCCATGGATTTCCCTCGACGTAATATCTCATGCAAAGGTAATCCAAGGTATCTCCAGATTCTGTAATATAAAGGGAGGTATCATTTCCAACTACTTTTATTTTGTATTCAAAAACAGCCGATCTTTCTTCATCAGGGAGTTTACTGAAATTAATATCTATATCCAACCATTGTAAAGGTGTAGGTTCATTTTCTTTACCATTATCAGATGGTTGCTTACATACTAAAACGAAAAATAAAAGCATAGATAAAAATAATACAAACTTTTTTCCTCTCACTTGTTTCCTCACTATTATTTACTTCATCAAAATCATTCTTTTCACCCCGATAAATTTACCTGCTTTAATTTTGTAAATATACACACCGCTCGGCAGGTTTTCTGCTTTAAAAGTAACTGAATGATACCCAGCATTCATACTACAGTTTAAAAGCTCCGCAACCTCTCTGCCGCTGACATCACACATAATTCGGGGACACAATACTAATTATTCTTCACACATAATTCGGGGACAACATAATTCGGGGACACAATACTAATTATTCTTTGTTTTTTTAAATTTAGGTCCCCGTTTCTTCGGAAATACACATAATTCGGGGACACAATACTAATTATTCTTTGTTTTCTTAAATTTAGGTCCCCTTTTCTTCGGAAATAGCGACCGTTTTAATTTTTTTTCAAGATCTGATACGAACTCCTTTGATCCCAGCGGTCGTCCTGTCCGCTCATGGCTGCGTAACTCCTTAACTTGATCTTCAGGGATGGTTTCATTTAAAAAAATATTCCAATCTACTTCTACTAATTCAAGAAGAGGAGATACAGTACATAATTTGTCATCTTTTCCGAGTATATGTGCTTTTGCGCTGCTCCACTGCCACTGCTCAGGTGACTTCACAAGACCTGCCCGAACCGGATTTAGTTCAATATATCTTGAGGCTGTTATAAGGTGATTTGTATCAAGTATATAAGATCTGAAACGGCCCTGCCATAAATATCCATACCATTTTTCACGAGCATTGATTCTCTTAGTATAGCGCCGGTGCGCTTCTCCGAATGCTCTTCTTAGACCTTCTATATTTTAAGGAACAGCTATCAAATGTACACACATAATTCGGGGACACACATAATTCGGGGACACAATACTAATTATTCTTTGTTTTCTTAAATTTAGGTCCCCTTTTCTTCGGAAATAGCGACCGTTTTAATTTTTTTTCAAGATCTGATACGAACTCCTTTGATCCCAGCGGTCGTCCTGTCCGCTCATGGCTGCGTAACTCCTTAACTTGATCTTCAGGGATGGTTTCATTTAAAAAAATATTCCAATCTACTTCTACTAATTCAAGAAGAGGAGATACAGTACATAATTTGTCATCTTTTCCGAGTATATGTGCTTTTGCGCTGCTCCACTGCCACTGCTCAGGTGACTTCACAAGACCTGCCCGAACCGGATTTAGTTCAATATATCTTGAGGCTGTTATAAGGTGATTTGTATCAAGTATATAAGATCTGAAACGGCCCTGCCATAAATATCCATACCATTTTTCACGAGCATTGATTCTCTTAGTATAGCGCCGGTGCGCTTCTCCGAATGCTCTTCTTAGACCTTCTATATTTTAAGGAACAGCTATCAAATGTACATGGTTCGGCATTAAACAATAACTCAATACCGTAACTCTATTCCGGATGCACCATTCAGCAGTAGTTGAGATGTAAAAATCATAATCCTCATCACAAAAAAAGGTTTGCATCCTCCTGTTACCCCGCTGAATAATATGGTGTGGGTATCCAGGAGCAACCACCCGTGCTATACGTGCCATATTAAAAGTTAATTAATGATTATTCAAATTGCAATAATTAGTATTGTGTCCCCGAATTATGTATGCCCGAATTATGTATGTTATGTCAATAATTAGTATTGTGTCCCCGAATTATGTATGAAGCAATCTCATATTTTATTTAATAACAATACTTTAGCGGTGAGATTGCTTTCCCGAGTCCTCGGGACAGGCTGTTGCTTCGCGTCTCGCAATGACAGTTAAAGTTCTAAAATTATATTAAATCATGT
>JBHPGK010000276.1:0-3460 GCA_042570605.1 Candidatus Zhuqueibacterota bacterium | reverse complement strand
GCATTGTTATTGTACCTACAAGCGCTGCCGATCCTGTTGCATGCTTGATCCAGAACATATATATTCTCAGCGGTCAGCGAACTGTTTATTAAAATACCTCAGGAGATCCCTGAAAAAAGTAACGGATTTAAAAATATAATCCGGTCATTCAAAAATGATCTGGTCGAGGGTTTCAGATATGTCTGGAAAAACAAGGGTCTCAGAAACCTGGTAATATTATGTGCTGTGTACGATTTTTTTGTAATACCGATTATAGTGCTGCTGCCGTTTTACGTGGAGGATTTCCTTTCGCTCAAAGCTGAATGGTATGGTTTTTTAATGGCTGCACTTGGTTTGGGATCCCTTATAGGTTTTGCGATTGCCGGTGTATTGAAACTTTCCGGCAGGGGGCGGTACTTTCTGCTTGTCTGGATGTTCATCCTGTTCTCTATCGCATTCGGATCACTCGGTTTCTATAAGATACCTAATCTTGTACTGTTTATATTTTTTGCTGCAGGTGTGATGGGCGGTATTTTCGATATAATTGCAATAACGCTCGTCCAGTTGACCACGCCTGCAAATCTCAGGGGGAGGGTGTTCGGTGTTATTTCAACCATGCACCAGTCGCTGTTTCCAATATCAGCCGCACTGTCCGGGATCATTGCCGACCTGACAGGGCAAAATCTCCCGCTGATTTACGGCACTTGCGGTGTGTTCATGCTGGTAATCTCTCTATCCATTATTGCTGATAAGGAAATGTACAGGTTCCTGTCTTTTGAGAAGAAACAGTAAGAAAATTAATTTGAAATATGCACAAAAAAAAATATAATCAATATATTTTTTGTTATACTGAGACCTGCGGTGTCATTCCCTTGAAAAAGGGAATCCAGGAGGGGTGTGGTTTTATAATAATGGATTCCAGCCTGCTCTGAAATGACATAGTAGGACTTTTTAAAATCTCTTTCTGCGATAGGTAACTTACATAATTCCTGAAGTTATGTTATAACATTCTTTGGGGATTAAAAATTGAGCATGTATATTTATGAATATTTTGTTACATTTTTCTTTATTAACCGTCATTTATTAATGGGGACAAAAATTTTTGGTAATATTAATATGAAAAAAGAATTTTCCCTCATAATTATGATTTTGATAGTGAGCCCATTTTTTATACAGGGTGATCTATTAGCCCAAAACCTTGACCAGGTCAACGTTTTACTCGACTCGTCCAAATATGAACAGGCAATTGAAAAGTTAGATGAATTGATCAAAGCCGACAGGAAAAATGCTTCACTCCATCATTTTAAAGGCAGAATTTATACTTTCATGGTCTCCGGTCTGGAAAAAACCGATCCGTCTGCAATAAACGCCAAGAGAGAAGCGGAAGAGTGTTTTAAAAAGGCACTGAAATATGATAAAGAAAATAAGGAAATTCATCTTGATTACGGGAAGTTAAAAATAGCACAGGGTTATTATGATGAAGCAGAAAGACGGTTCAATAAGGTTATTGAACTGGACGAGTTAAATTCAACTGCCTATTCGTATCTTGTTGAATTATACGGGGAGGATGAAAAGAAACTTAATAAAATAAGGAATAATCTTATTAAGATCGATAAAAAACATAACAATATTGACTCCAAGTTATCACTTTCGAAACTATTTTACAGCATGAAAGAATATAATAAAGCCGACAGTACACTTGCTTTGGCTCTGAAAATGGAAAATCCAGGATTTGAAGTTTATAAAAATCTGGCGGAATTCAATTATGCAAAAAGAGATTTCGATAAATTCACAGAATATTACTACAGTTACATTTCAGAGATTGAAAACAGAGAAGAATTCGATAATCTCTATTACGATTATGTTGACATTATGTCCGATGAAGAGCGTGAAACATTTAAATCATCAGGGCTGAAGAAAAAGGGCGAATTTCTGCTGAGTTTCCTGAATTCCAGAGATCCCAATCCCATTACCACGGAAAATGAGCGGCTTGTTGAACATATTAGACGATTAAAATATGCAAGGCAGTATTATACTGCTTTTTTGAAAAGAGGATATGATATAAGAGGCTACTGGTACGTTAAGCTGGGTCCTCCGGATAATAAAGTTTCTGAATCTATGGGCGGCGCTACTAATCTGCATAATACAATGACCATTGTACAGACACCTCCAAATGAATCCTGGTCATATTTTTCAATTGATCCCAGTCTTTGCCTGGATTTTTCGACAAGCCATAATGTTTTCAGGGAAATAGATTATTTCAAAGGTGCAGTCGGCTGGGCAATGTACAGAGATCGGTCATACCTGGGCAGCCAGTACACTGTGCTTGGAGGAGCTGGCAGTATAACGGAATTTATTAATATGGCAAGAGACATTTCTCATGAGAGAATTCGGGCAAGAGTGGAAGCTGAAGAGAAGATCGACCATTACATCCCCGAATTTGATTTCGAAACAAACCTGAACTTTATTATTGATCTCTGTCAGTTCAAGGGAAAGAATAACAATACAAAGGTTGAATTATATTACGGTCTGTATAACGGGCAGTTAAGACCTGTTTTCGATCCGGTATCTAACTATTATACATTGAATTTTGACGTTGATTTTATTGTTAGAGACAAAAATCTGAATGAAGTATCTAAAGAAAAAATTCCACTGGAATCAAAATTCAGGTCGGGGCAGTCACTGCTCGAATCGGTGTCCATCGAACAGAAGAACATTTACCTTGAAATAGGAAAATTTGAACTCTTTCTGCAGATGCTCGAGAAGAATAGCAATGCAGGAAGCATTCTGAAAACAGAAATAAATGCAAAAGATTTTAATGCTGACTCATTAATGCTCAGCGATGTTCAGTTTTCGGGTAATATAAGGGATTCAAGACCGGGTGATAAATATGTTAAAAACGGATTGAATATTTTTCCTTACCCGTTCTCGGAGATAAGTAAAACCAGACCGCTGCATATATATTATGAAATTTATAATCTTACAAAAAACAACCGTGATAAAACAAGTTATGAAATAACCTATGATATTAAAATATTGAAACGGAATGAAAGCCTGCTGAAAAAAATATTCGGGGGAGCTGATCTGAAAGAATCGATCTCGTTCAGTATAAAAAGGGACGGCACTGAAAGAGACACATTCGAAACCACGGCATTTGACCTTTCAAAGTTGAAATTTGGTGAATACCTGTTGACGCTGACTGCGAAAGACCTGAATTCCGGCAGATCAACCTCCATTTCAGATAAATTTATCATTATCGAGTAGGGACAGTACATTGTGCTGTCCGTCTAAAGAAAACTGCAGAGACGCAAAGAGATAATTAATAATTAATAGTGAATAATTAATAGCAGTAGTGTCCGGTAAAACTGGAAGGCAACAATATGTAATGTCTTGTTATAACACAACTTATATCGGATTGTTTTAAAAATAGATTGAATTTGAAAAAACATAATCAAATTTTTAATAAAAAAAAGATCTGGAT
>JBHPGK010000275.1:0-3490 GCA_042570605.1 Candidatus Zhuqueibacterota bacterium | reverse complement strand
TTGTTATTATTCATGTTGTGTCATTCCAGCGAAGGCTGGAATCCAGTTTTTTGATATACGTAAAATATATTTATATTTTTTCCCCGGACACTACTGAAATATTGTTATCCAATTTAGATATGTGTGGCTTATTCAAAGAAATTGTGTGTTTAAATGCCCACACAATATTTGGATTACGTATCGCTATGCAGGTTAAAATAAGATCTGGCACGTGAATTGCATTAGTTAAGACAGGATAAAAAATTAGTAAACTTATAAATAGGGGATTTAATATGAAAAAGTTAGTTACAATTTTAGCATTTACGTTTTTATTGAGTTCGTTTGTCTATGCGCAGGAAACAATAGTTTTAGAGAGTATTAATATTACGCCCCGTGATACAACAGTTATTATAGGCGACGAGATCCAGTTTACCGCTGTTGTAACCGATACATCGGATGCAGTTGTCGATACGGCTGTTTCTTGGTCGGTGGAAGGCGGGATAGGAACTATTACAGAGGACGGTGAATTTACTGCGGAAACTGCAGGCGAAGGTTATATTTTTGCTGAGATTGGAGATTTTGCAGATTCGGTTATAGTCACTGTCAATACAGAAGAAGATGCCGGAGATGTGGAATTTGTAATCAGCTCAATAGAAATAAAACCGTCCAATGCTGAACTGGAAGTTGGGGAAACCTTAAAATTTAAGGCTGAAGTTATAGATACATCTGGCCAGGAAGTGGAGGTTGATGTTACATGGTTTGTTGTAGATACACTGATCGGCACTATTGACAATAAGGGAAATTTTACAGCAGTTGCGGTTGGAGAAACAAAAGTATCAGTTTCATATGAAGAATTTAGTGATACAGCAGCAGTGACCGTAACCAGCGATACGTCATCGAGCAGCGGGGAATTGAATACGATAGACTTTATTAGAGTCCTGCCTAACGGTAATGAAACACAATTCGGCAGTACGATTTCCGAAGGCGGAACCAGGACTCTTGGCGGTATGCCGTCACCGTTAAACATTCTAAACGGCGGTAAATTGACTTTTCCTGAAAATTCAATTTCTGAAAATATTACAATTACTATAAGACTACCGGAATTTGCGAACACTTCCGGACAGGAAGCTACTTTCGGCGACAGTATTGTGATGGCTGTTACATTTGAAGTCAGTGTTAACGATTCGGTTATAAGTCCTTTTTACTTTGATACACCGATCGAATTGTCTCTTCCCTATAAAAGGGGATTAATGAGTAATCTGGGTATTGAGCCTGAAGATTTAAGCATGTTTTTTGTCACAAATTCAGGCAGTCTCGACAGTGCAGGTATTACTGATGTAGCCGTTGACACTGCTAATAACAAAATTACCGGTCTGATAGTACATTTTTCAACAATTGCCGTTGCTCCGAAACCTTCTCAACCCGGAGATGTAACATCAATAGGAGATTCTGAACCTGCTTCAAAACCGGAATCTTTTACTTTAGATCAGAATTATCCAAATCCTTTTAATCCTGAAACAACAATTTCTTTTGATGTACCGAGATCATCATTTGTTAGCTTAAAGATATACAGTATACTTGGTCAGGAAGTCAAAACACTGGTTAGCGGGCATAAAGCTGTGGGGAAAAATACGGTTAAATGGGACGGTACAAATAATAATGGAATAAAAGTGAATTCAGGCATCTACATTTACAGGTTAAATGCAGAAGGCGTAACCTTTACCAGAAAAATGGTTCTGGTAAAATAGGACAACACAAACGTCACTGAAAAAGCCCCGTATTTCCGGGGCTTTTTTGGTTTTGATTGAACAGAAATGATCCTGTTAATTGTTCAGCAGCTTAATAAAAGAAATTTCTAATATTTTCAATATTTTTAAAAACTAAATTTTAAGAAACACTCAACTTCGTAACATTTTATAAAATTAATCGTATTTTATATATAAGGACCGTTTATATTTGAAATCAATATTTACGTAGAGGTGATAAAATGAGTATAGTCGATGTTTCCTTTTTAATGTTTTTAGCAACAATAGTAATCGTAAAGGCAACCATTTTAAATTCAAATTGTCTAAAACCGGTGAAGATAAAAAACAGGTTTAATAAAAACCGGAGACAATAATGAAAGTAAAATTTGTTAACGTAATTTCGTTCTGCCTTCTCGCTGCATTGATATTCCCTCTGCAGGCAATCTCGCAGAACAATGAAATTATAGTAATGGATCAAAGGCATGTAACGAAAACCTATGATTTTAACGATGGAGGTTATCTTTACGTAAAAAATGTTACTGGCGATATTAAAGTCGACAGCTGGAACAGGAAAAATATAGAGATTGATATTACAAAGAGAGGTTCAAGGGATGATGTTGAAGTTGTAATTGATAAAAGAGGCAACAGTTTCTATGTGGAAGTTGATTATCCGGATAGGGACTGGAGAGATAAAGTTTTTGGAAGGAATAACAGTGCTTCGATACATTTTAACATCAAGATTCCTGCTAAAACGGAACTTGATCTTGATAATGTTACAGGTGATATTACTATTTCAGGTATAAATTCCAGGATCGAAGCAGGAACTGTAACCGGTGATCTTGAAATTCGAGATGCTGAAGGTAATATTTATGGTAAAACGACTACCGGAGGAATAACTATCTTTGATATCCGGGGTGAAGTTGATGCACATTCAACGACAGGTCGAATTGAAATCAGAAATACCGGAGATGTGGATGTACATTCCACAACAGGACGTATTGAAGTTATAAATTCAAATGGCAGTAATATTATGGCAAGTATAACTACCGGTCATATCGAAATTGATCTTGCAAAAGTTGACAGCCGCGGCAGGTATGAATTTAAAACCACAACCGGTGACATCAGGCTTACTATTCCAAAAGACGCCAAAGCGGATTTTACCGTAAAAGTAAAACCAAAGAATCTGGTATCCGATTTTGACCTTTTTGATGACAGACGAGAAAAACGCAGTAGAAGAGATGATTTCTCCTTTGATTTCAGCGCCAGGACATTTCGCGGCGATTTAAATGGAGGCGGAGCGAGAATTTACCTTTCCTCCTCGCATGGTGACGTTGATATTAGAAAAAGATAGCTACGGCATTTCTTTTGGGTGTAAATGCAAAAAAGGAGTATTCTTTTGGTTTTAAGGGTACTCCTTTTAATATTTAAGTTGATTTAGTTCATATCAAATGTAATTGGAGATATTATAGATTTAAATTAGTTAGGAATTAATGCTAAAAAATTTTGTTTTCCTGACAACCTTTTGTTGTTTCTTTTGTCTAATTTTAGAAATGATAAAAGTATGTTGTAAATTAGGAGGCTGAATAATGAAAAATTATTTAACAAAATCAATGTTTTTAATCCTTGTTTTTATGCTTGTAATTCCTTTTTCTGCATTTTCGCAGGATAATGAAGTTATAGTCATGGATAAGCGCCAGGAAACGAAAACTTATGATCTTAAAAACGGTGGGTCTTTGTATGTCAAGAATGTGACCGGAGATATAAAG
>JBHPGK010000274.1:0-3497 GCA_042570605.1 Candidatus Zhuqueibacterota bacterium | reverse complement strand
TTTCAAATGTCCCTTTACCATTTTTGAATACTCTTTTTTTGTCATTTTCTTCTTTAGGTCCATCTATTAAAATAGGGGGACACCATACCTATTTTTTTTTATGCTATGGATTCATTCAGGCATTTTTTAATGACGCTAATCAGACTATAATAAACTGGTGGTAATATGTTTTTTAATTACCAATAATCCTTATACATCAAAGTCCCATAAGGACGATATATTTATAGCATAGTAATAATTCCCTGATAAAGGAAGTCCCGTAGGGACGAAATATATTAACTTTACATTTGTACTGATCACATTGATTTAAGCGAACATAACGTCCCTACGGGGCTTTTTTTTTGAGATAATTTTTCTATTCCAAAGGGATGGCTTTGCTATAAATATTTTGTCCCTACAGGATAGCGGGAACAATACTTTTTTACGTACAATATTTATTATCTCGTTATATAACAACATGTTATATTATATGAACAATGAGATTCTTTACTTCTCCCCCGAGTCCTCGGGGGATATGTTCAGAATGACACTCACGATCCGAGCTAAATCGTCATTCTGAGCGCAGCGAAGAATCTCAATATTAAATCTTACCGGATAGTAATGATTGCTCTAATTTAAAATTATAAAAAAAAATATCCCGCACAAGGCGGGATATTTTTTTAATGTATTATAAACTATTTAAATTAGTCTGTTTGAGTTTCTCTATCCAGCACTCTATGTTTCTCCAATAATCCATTAGCAGATTTTTTGAACAATCTTCGCTTAATATCATCAAAAATAGCATAAATACACGGCATTGCAAAAAGTGTAAGTGTTGATGAAAAGATCAATCCAAACATTATTGTACTGGCTAAAGGCGCCCAGACGATTGATTTACCGCCTATTCCAAATGCCATTGGGAAAAGTCCGAAAACTGTAGTTGCAGTAGTCAGAAAGATCGGTCTAATCCTGATAAAACCTGCTTCAATAATAGACCTCCATTTGGATTTACCGGAGAACCTGTTTCTGTTGATAAAATCGATCAATACGATCGAACTGTTGACAGCGACCCCAGCCAGGGCGACTATTCCATATAATGTAGCAATACTGAACGGGCTCCGCGCAATAATAAGACCGACAATTGCGCCAATGAATGCAAACGGTATAGTAAAAATTATCATGATCGGCTGGACAAACGATTTAAACTGGCTGCCCAGAATGATATATATCAGTAGAATTCCGAAAGCAAATAGAATACCAAGGCTGTTCAAAGATTCCATAAATTCCTTGAATTCACCCCTGAAATCAAGCCTGTATCCCGGAAATTCTTTATTGATATCTTTAAAATTCTCTATCAATTTGTTGTTTACCTCGACAGGAGATGTCACACTCTGGTCAACATCAGCAAAAACCGTGATCACTCTCTCGCCTTCAAACCTGTTAATATTTGCGTATCCTCTTTCCAGAAATATACTTGCTACATTCTTTAAAGGGATATATCTGCCTGTATTAGCGGCAACCTTGATATTGTTAAAAACGTCTATGTTTTCACGAGAACCCTGACTGAATTTCACAATAACATCAATATCATCATCCCCATCTCTGAAGACAGAGGTCTTAATGCCGAAATAAGCATTTCTAATACCTGAAGCTATGCTTGCAGTATTAACACCCAACAATGCTGCCTTTTCATCATCGATCTTAATTTTTAATTCGTTTTTGCCAAGCTCAAAATCATCAGTAATATCTCTTACACCGGGCATATTTCTAAGTTCAGCTTTTACACGTTCGGCAACTACTTCAAGTTCATCAAAATATTTTCCCTTGACTTTGACTTCAACCGCTTTACCTGTGGGAGGTCCTGTAGACATTAACATAAGGTTCAGATTTTTTACACCGGGTATCTTCCCTATCCGCTCACGCAGATCATCCATTATTTCAGTCTGAGACCTCGTCCTGTTTTCAACTTCCACCAGATCTACAAGTAACTGTCCTACATTAGAGCGGAATATCCAATCCGTATCGGTCTGCATCATACCACTACTTGCGATGATCGCCTCCACTTCATCTTCCGGGAGTCCCGCAGCTATATCTTCCAGATAACTTACAACCCTGTCGGTTGCTTCCAGTTTATAATCAGCAGGCATCTCAACATGAACAAAAAATATTCCGTAATCATCGTCTGCAAAGAGGTCAACACCAATAAATGGAATTGCACTCATCGATATTACAAATAGAACAAACACACCGGCAACAACCCAGTATCTTTTTCTTAATGCTTTTTTCAGATACTTTAGATAACTGAATCTGAATTTATTGTAAAGTCTGTCTCTTTTCCTGACCCTATCGTTATTGGTTTTCACTTTTGTCCAGTCGGCTATATGAGCAGGGAGGATCACAAAGGCTTCAAAAAGTGAAGCAAGCAGCACCAATGATACAACAATAGGAATGATCTGCATGAATTTTCCCATAATTCCCGGTAGAAGTACCAGCGGCAAAAATGCTGCTATAGTGGTTGCAATAGAAGACACAATAGGCCGTCCTACTTCACCGGCTCCTATAATTGCTGCTTTTTTTGGATGATAACCCATCTTTATATAGCGATGGCAGTTTTCAATTACCACGACCGCATCGTCTACTACCATACCCAGAACCAGAACAAGCCCAAATATCGAATTTCCGTTTAAAGACCTGTCAGTCATATACATGAACAGAAATGCAAATAAAAACGTGATGGGAATACCGATAGCTGCAAGAAGCGCATTTCTACCGCCAAGAAACAGCCATAATAGAATTATTACCAGAATAAGACCTGCAACAGCGTTTGACTGCAAGATCTTGATTATCTTATTAATATGTATGGATGTATCATTGGTAAGAGTAAAAGTAACATCAGTACCATATCTTTCCTGGTATTCACTAACAAGTCCTCTTATAGTCTGTATTATTTTTATTGAGTTCCCCTCAGCTTTTTTTGAAACAGATATGGTAACGACCGGTTTTCTGTTTAATCTCGAAAGAACAGGCCAATCTTCGTATGTATCTTTTACTTCAGCAACATTTTTTACTTTTATCTTGCCGCCGTTAGGATTTGTCCTGACAATTATATCATTAATTTCCTCAGGTGAATTAATTTCACCGATCGTCCTGATGATAAACTCGGATTCGGCTGCTTTTAAAGTACCTCCGGGGACATTAAGATTCTTTAAACCGACCGCAGCAATGACTTCATCAAAAGTAACATTCAATGCACTCATTCTTCCCGGATCAACCTCGATCCATATTTCTCTTTCTCTTAATCCCGTTAATTCTGCTTTACTTACATTATCAACTTCAAGAATATCATCCCTTAAGTTTTCACATATTTTTTTAACCTCTTTTTCAGGTAAATAACTGCTCAAATTTACCGAAAGCATAGGCATAAAATCATCTGTTCCAAATGTCATTACAATAGGATCCTCTGCAGCATCAGGAAGCGTCCGGGCAACCACATCCACTTCTGCCCGGATATCCATCAC
>JBHPGK010000273.1:0-3568 GCA_042570605.1 Candidatus Zhuqueibacterota bacterium | reverse complement strand
TTATTATATAACTCAATAAAATTACTTATCTTATCCTGATTTTTACCTATCAGCGCTCCTAAAAAGAACAGAATCCCGTTCCAAAGCATACAGCTTATCAAAGCAAATAATGAAACGTGCTTGAAATCGAGCTTATACATACCGGATATAAATGAAATTACCGATCTTAAACCAGATAAAAACCTGTTAGCTAAAACAAGTTTTGTACCGTATTTCATGAATAATTTTTCGGCTTCCTTAAAATATTTTGAATTCAGGAATTTGAATCTTCCGGATTTTAAAATGCTGTCGGAAAAATAATACCCTAATAAAAACAATGTCATAAATCCTAAAAAACTGCCTGTGGTGACAAAAACATATGCCAGAGCGAGAGACACTCTGCCCGTTCCAACTAAATATGCACCAAATACAACAACAACATCTCCAGGAATGGGAGGGATTATATTTTCAAAGAATGCTGCTAAGAAAATTACGCCGAAAACCAGTGCCGGACTTAAGTCAGTAATAAAGGAAATTATACTGTCCAAATCAGGAGACCCTTTCTAAAAGAACTACTGTAAAAACTGCTGCTCCCTCACCTTTGCCAACCAGTCCCATTCCCTCTGAAGTCTTACCTTTGATATTTATGCTATTATTTGAAATATTCAGAATTTTACTGATATTTTTTTTCATCTGCTCTAAAAAAGGGTTTATTTTGGGCTTTTCCAGAATTATTGTAGAATCAATGTTCACGATCCTGTATTCATTTTCTAAAAATACAAAGGTATCCTCAAGCAGTTTAAGGCTTGAAATATCTTTATATTTTTCATCTGAATCCGGATATCTTAATCCAATATTTCCCTGACCCGACGCCCCCAATAATGCATCAATCAAAGAATGAATAAGTACGTCCCCGTCTGAATGAGCAATAAAACCCATTTCCCAGGGAATTTCGACTCCTCCCAAAACAAGCTTTCGTCCTTTTGAAAACCTGTGTGAATCGTATCCAAATCCAATTTTCATTTTTGAACTCATTTTAATATTTAAAATTTTTAATATATATTTCCGCTAATTCGTAATCTTCAGGCGTAGTTATTTTTATATTTGTTTTATCACCCGGGATTATTTTAATATTTACACCAATGTTTTTTACAAGATAAGTATCGTCAGTGCTAAAATCACCATTTTCAAAAGCATTTTTGTAAGCTTTCAAAATCAAACTATATTTAAACGCCTGCGGTGTCTGGGTTAACCAGAGTGTACTTCTGACCTGATATTCTATTATTTCATTATCAGAGCCTGTAACAATAGTATCACTGACTGGGTAACCTACAGTTAAGGCTTCATACATAGATAATGCCCGGATGATCTCAAGAATCTTGCTTTTTTTAATAAACGGCCTGACAGCATCATGTATAAGGACAAAATCTGTATCTTCCGGAATCGCGGTCAGAGCATTATAAACAGAATGGTATCTCTCTTTACCTCCTGCAATTATTTCGATAATATCTGAGTCCGGTACTATTGTTTTTACATAATTTATATCTTCTTCAGGTACAGAAATTACAATGTTTTCAAACTTATTAGTTTCTAAAAAAGGCATTAATGTCCAGTATAATACAGGTTTGTCACACAGGGTAAGATATTGTTTTCTTGTACCTGATCCAAATCTTTTGCCGATTCCTCCGGCAGCTAAAATTAATCCGATTTTCATATAGCACAAAAAAATGAGGGATCCCTCATTTAAATAAGGAAACCCTCAATTATTAAAATTGAATTCAGATTAAATAACCAGCATTGAATCACCATAGCTGTAAAATCTGAATTTATCCTTGATTGCTTTTCTATACGCTTTAAACACAAAATCTCTCCCTGCGAATGCTGATACAAGCATAAGCAGAGTTGAACTGGGCAGATGAAAATTAGTGATCAAATGATTTACAACTTTAAAATCATAAGGTGGATAAATAAATTTATCTGTCCACCCGGATGCACCCTGTACAGACCCATTGTTGTAAGAAACAGTCTCAAGTACTCTGACAGTGGAGGTACCCACCGCAAAGATTGCACCGCCGCTTTTCTTTATTTCATTGATTTCTTCTGCAGACTCTTCTGATACTTGATAATATTCACTATCCATTCTATGTCTGGACAGATCTTCTACTACGACAGGTCTGAATGTACCCAAACCAACGTGGAGCACCAGCGGTATTATCTTAACACCTTTATTTTTAATTTTCTTCAAAAGATCATCGGTAAAATGAAGACCGGCTGTAGGGGCTGCAACAGCACCTTTAACTCGTGCATATACGGTCTGATACCAGATTTTATCCTCAGGAAGGGCATCTCTTTTAATATATGGAGGAAGAGGAGACTCACCAATTTTATCAATGATCTTATGAAAATCCCCATCATAATTAAACCTGACAACCCGTCCACCCGAAACAGTATTATCGACCACGTCGCAATAGATATGACCATCAACGATCAGTTTATTACCAATTCTTACTTTTCTTGCCGGTTTAACAAGAACCTCCCACAGGTTATTTTCGAGTTCTCTTAAAAGGAAAATCTCAACCTGGGCATCGGTTTTTTCCTTAATCGCTCTTATGCGGGCAGGAAATACTTTTGTTTCGTTAATTACAAGACCATCCCCGGGTTTCACATAATCCAAAATACTTTTAAAAACGACCTCATCGATGTTTTTTGCTTTTCTGTCAAGAACCATAAGTCTTGACTCATCCCTGACATCGAAAGGCTGCTGGGCAATATATTTTTCGGGTAAAGTAAATTTAAAGTCAGAAAGTTTCATCACGCCATCTCCTCGCTTTTTTCGTTAAATAGTCCCTTTTGATAAGATTTTTTCAGAAAATCAAAGTGCTCCACAGCTTTTGAAGTAGCTTTTCTCCCTTGTTTTGTTCTCTGTAAAAATCCAATTGACAATAAATATGGTTCAACAACATCCTCTAATGTATCGATTTCTTCATTTATTGTTGCTGCTAATGCTTCGATCCCTGCTGGACCGCAGTTATAATTTTCAAGTAGTACTTTCATATATTTCCTATCAAGAGAATCAAGACCTTTGTTATCAACGCCCTGCATTTCAAGAGCTTCAACAGCAATTAATCCGGATATTTTTCCATCATATTTTACCTGAGTAAAATCCCTTACACGCCTTAGAAGCCTGTTTGCAATACGTGGTGTTCCTCTTGATCTTGATGCAATAATTTCTACAGCCTCATTATCGATTTCAAGATTCAATAATTTTGCCGACCTTTTCACTATTAATTCTAATTCTTCATCTGCATAAAAATCGAGATGGAAAAATATCCCGAACCTCTCTCTCAAAGGGGCAGATAAAAAACCCGCTCTTGTAGTGGCTCCAACCAGTGAAAATCTTTTAAGAGGTATATTTATTGTTCGTGCAAAAGCACCCTTATCAACAATAAAATCCACTTTAAAATCTTCCATAGCCGGATATATAAATTCTTCTACAGTAGGGCTTAACCTGTGAATTTCATCAATAAACAGGACATCACCTTCATTAAGATTTGAAAGAACACCCATTAGATCTCCAGCCCTGGTCAAT
>JBHPGK010000272.1:0-3592 GCA_042570605.1 Candidatus Zhuqueibacterota bacterium | reverse complement strand
TAGAGAGACTGCGGGAAGATGGTGTTTTAGACAATACTGTGGTCTTCTTTTTTAAAAACTGCAGGAGGAGCCGCTTTGTTTTCTTCCTCTTACCTTGCAACACAATGCAGTTCCTTAGATATTAAGCAGAATTTACGCCCCAATATCCTCTGGATTGCTGTGGAAGATATATCACCTTTGATGAGCTGTTATGGGTATGATGTCAATCCGACGCCTCATCTGGACAGACTTGCTGAAGAAGGAATCCGGTTTGCAAATACTTTTATGCCTGCTCCGGTCTGTTCTCCCTGCAGGTCGGCGCTTATTACCGGAATGATGCAGACGACTCTCGGTACACACAATCACCACAGTTCGCGTTCTGAAGAATCTGCGATTTACCTGCCGGAGGGATTTAAGACGATTCCTGAGCTATTCAGAGATGCCGGTTATTTTACCTTTAACCACGGCAAGGATGACTACAACTTCCGGTATAACCGGGAACTCCTCTATTCAGGCGAGTACTCGACGCATAAACTTTACGGAAAGTCGGGCAAAGCTATCGATTGGAATAACCGGAAACCCGGTCAGCCCTTTTTTGGACAAATTCAACTTTCAGGCGGCAAAGAGATATACAGGAGAGACTTTAAAACAAGAGTGTTGAGACCTGTGGATCGAAATGCTTTTGATCTGCCTCCGTACTATCCTGACCATCCCCTCATTTGGGAGGATTGGGCACAACATCTGGACAGCATTCAGATCACCGATGAGAAAGTCGGTGCAATTATAGAGAGACTGCGGGAAGATGGTGTTTTAGACAATACTGTGGTCTTCTTTTTTTCTGATCACGGTATGAGGCTATGGCGGCATAAGCAGTTCTGCTATGACAGCGGACTCCATGTTCCTTTCATTGTGAACTGGCCTGGTAATCCCGAACGGCTCGGAGGAGCCGGAATTGTACGGGAAGATCTGGTCAACGGACTGGATATCGGGGCAACTTCTTTGGCTTTGGCAGGAATACCTATTCCGGATTATATGGAAAGCCGGGATCTTTTCGCAAAGCATTTCAAACACAGGGGATTTGTCATTTCCGCCCGCGATCGTTGCGACTACACTATCGACCGGATCCGTACGGTCCGCTCGAAAAGGTACCGCTATATCCGTAACTATTATATTGACCGTCCCTATATGCAGCCCAACTATCGGGACGCATGGGAAATTACCAAAATTATTAGAAAACTTCATTCAGAAGGCAAACTCGATGACATCCAGGACAGGTTCTGGTCTGAAGAGCGTCCCGGTGAGGAATTATATGACCTGGAAAATGATCCTTTTGAGATTAACAATCTGGCCGATAATCCTCAATTTGCGGAGGAATTAAATCGCCACCGAAATATACTGGAGAATTGGATAAAAGAAACGGATGATAAAGGTCAATATCCTGAAGATGCTGCCAATCTCAAATTTATGTATGATCAGTGGGGTGATAAGTGTGTGAATCCGGAGTACGACATTTTCAGAAAAACCCCCTGAAACCGCACTATCCCGAAAATTCTGGAAAGCAGTGGAAACAGGTGAGCAAATTTGACATAAATTTTATGGACTAAAAGAGTTGTTTTTATTCATGCTGTATCATAGGATTGTCCAAAAAGTGTATTATTTCACTTGGAACACATTTAAATAGACAGACTAAAAGTCTGTCCTACCTCAAAAATATTACGTTTGGTAGGTTAGACTTTTAGTCTGACCCTCTTTTTGGACAGCCCCATCCGGTTTTCTGTAATACGCAAAATATATTGATATTTTTTGCCGGCAGTTCCGAATCTAAATATATATTCATGTAACCATTTTTACTACAATGCGTAATATTAGTAACCGAATTGCGTCTGGTTTTCGGAGATCCTAGAGCGGATATTTTCCGGTTCTATCAAACAGGACTTCACAAAAAATATAAAAATTAAAGGGTATCAAAATGAAAAAAACGGCTATAATTTTCGGTATAATTTTACTTTCCGGAGTTTTTTTGTACGCAGTTAATCAGGTAAATATTGAAAAGGAAAAGCAAGCGGTTAAAAAAGTAATACAGGATGCATTGGTAGATGGATATCTGAATGATTATGACGTAGAAAAAATGAAAAAAGGAATTCACCCCGAATTTACAATTATGGAATTGAGGAATAATGAATTACAGAAAAGGGGATTTAGCGATCTTTTGGATTATGTAAAAAAAGTAAAACCGGAGAGGCCGAACGGACGCAGAGTAAGAGTAAACATTAAAATGTTAACGGTTGATGTTATCGGGAATATCGGCAGTGCAAAGGTTGAGTTTTATGTCGGAGATACCCACCATGGTACAGATTTCATAACGTTAATGAAATTTGAAGATGGCTGGAAATTAATGGTATCTGCAGCCTGCGAAGTATGAATAATATTAACATCTGTTTGAAAGAAATAATTCATCTAAGGAATTCTTTAAGCTGAATATCACAAAATATTTAATTTAATAGAAAATTAAAATTTTATTTGCCCTATCGATATTTTTTATCTAATTTAAACACATCATTTAAATTGCACATTGAGGATAGAGAGTTATCTTGATCATCTAAATTCAGTGATAACTGAAAATAACTTACGAATTATCACTAAATATTTTGATTAGACTTCCGTAATATCAGTATCATGATATTCGGGTTATCGGACATTTTAGTCGAAATGATAACTTTCTGATTTTCGAGTTAATGATAAGTTTGGGGCCTCGTGCAAAGAGAAAGAAGTGATATACATTGCGCATCTTATTGCTTTGGGCTATTCGATATGAATTAGAAGGTAAATTAGAATATGGAAATACTACTGCTAAAGGACATTGTCGTTATATTTGGGATTGCTATTGCGGTCCTCTTTATAGGTCATCAACTTCGCGTGCCGTCAGTTGTGGGATTTCTCCTCACGGGAATCTTTGTCGGGCCATACGGATTTGGGCTGGTAAATTCAGTTCATGAAGTTGAAATTCTTGCAGAAATCGGTATTGTGTTATTGCTTTTCACCATCGGTATAGAGTTCTCACTTGAAAGACTGCTGCAAATCAAGAAATCGGTTCTAATGGGTGGCTCACTTCAGGTGCTGCTGACCTTTTTGGCTACTTTGTTCATAGCCAGGCGGTTTGGCCAAACTTTTGGTGAGGCAGTCTTCATCGGATTCCTCGTGTCCCTTAGCAGCACAGCGATTGTGCTTAAGCTAATCCAAGAAAGAGCTGAAGTTGATAGTCCACATGGTCGTACGACTCTTGGCATCCTGATTTATCAGGACATTATTATTGTCCCTATGATCTTGGTAACCCCGCTATTGGCTGGCTCTACAGGTAATTTAGGTGTAAACGTACTTGTTCTTATTGCCAAAGGAATTGGAATTATCGGGATGGTGTTCGTCAGCGCTAAATGGATAGTACCACAGATATTGTACCAAATCGCTCGGACAAAAAGCCAGGAACTGTTCATTTTGAGCATATTTGTAATTTGCCTCGCTGTTACGTGGATAACTTCCAGTGCAGGTCTTTCCCTAGCCCTGGGTGCTTTTTTAACCGCTTGCTTTTCCTTTTCAATATTTACCTGATTAACTG
>JBHPGK010000271.1:0-3600 GCA_042570605.1 Candidatus Zhuqueibacterota bacterium | reverse complement strand
ATAAGGTGTATGATTGAATAATATTTCGAAGTACCCCTCGTAACCGGGTGCAAAAAACTTATCAGCTTTTCCGGAGTATAAAACACCTTCAGGTGTAACTATTTCAATTTCAAAAGCTTTATCACTCATAAAACGTAATTACTTCTCCATGGTTTTTGCTTTTTCAACAACCTCTTCAATGCCTCCGAGCATATAAAATGCCTGTTCCGGAATATTGTCATATTCACCATTAATAATACCCATAAATCCTTTAATGGTCTCGGTGGTTTTCACATATTTACCGGGAGACCCGGTAAATTCTTCGGCAACAAAGAAAGGTTGAGACAGGAATTTTTGTATTTTTCTGGCTCTTGAAACCACAATCTTATCTTCATCGGAAAGCTCGTCCATTCCGAGAATTGCAATGATATCCTGCAGATCTTTATACCTCTGCAGCACTTCCTGTATGCTCCTTGCCACTTTATAATGTTCGTTCCCTACTATCCTGGGATCAAGGATCTTCGAAGTTGAATCCAGCGGGTCTACAGCAGGATAGATCCCTAATTCGACGATCTGGCGCGACAAAACAGTTGTCGCATCCAGATGCGCAAAAGTTGTAGCCGGTGCCGGATCCGTCAAATCGTCGGCAGGGACATAAATCGCCTGAACAGAAGTAATAGAACCGCGTTTGGTGGAAGTGATACGCTCCTGAAGCTCACCCATTTCTGTTGCCAGAGTAGGCTGGTAACCAACTGCAGAAGGCATTCTGCCCAGAAGGGCGCTTACCTCGGATCCTGCCTGAGTAAAACGAAATATATTGTCAATAAACAACAGTACATCTTTTCCTTCTTCATCTCTGAAGTATTCAGAAAGACATAAACCTGCAAGTCCAACTCTCTGGCGTGCCCCGGGAGGTTCATTCATCTGGCCAAAAACCATTGCAGTTTTATTTATTACTCCTGATGCTTTCATTTCAAGCCAGAGGTCATTCCCTTCTCTTGTCCTTTCACCAACACCTGCAAAAACCGAATAACCGCCGTGTTCAACTGCAATATTCCTTATTAATTCCATAATCAAAACGGTCTTCCCTACACCTGCGCCTCCAAAAAGCCCTGTTTTCCCACCTTTAGAGTAAGGTTCAAGAAGGTCTATTACCTTTATTCCCGTTTCAAGTATCTCCGATTTTGTCTCAAGTTCCATAATGTCTGGTGGTTCCCTATGAATCGGATATCTTTTAGCGGCATCAATTGGACCCATTTTTTCTACATCATCGATAGCATCCCCCCATACATTAATGATCCTTCCGAGGGTGTTCGGTCCAACAGGAACTGTTATGGGAAGTCCTGTATCAAAGGCTTTCATCCCGCGTACAAGACCGTCCGTGGAATCCATTGCTACACATCTTACGGCATCTTCCCCAAGATGCTGCTGCGCCTCCAATATTAAAACCGAATCATCACTTGTGATGACATGTATAGAATTATGTATAAAAGGTAATTTTCCCTTAGGAAATTTAACATCAACCACGGCTCCAATGATCTGAAGAACTTTCCCTTCTTCAACATATTCTTTTTTTTGCACATTTTCACTCATATTTATTTTGCTCCAATTTTTTTATCCCTTTAATGCCTCAGCACCACCAACAATTTCTGAAATTTCTTTTGTGATAGTTGCCTGCCTTATTCGGTTATACAACATTACCAATGATTCAATCATTTCCTGCGCATTATCAGTTGCATTTTCCATAGCATTCATCCTGGCAGCCATCTCAGAAGCGTAAGATTCTAAAAGCACGCGCCAGATCTGAATATTGATATGCAGAGGTGTAATTGCATCAAGAATTTTGACAGGTTCCGGTTCATATATATAATCAATAACCGCTTTTTTTTCTTCTTCCTGCGGTTCAATCGGCAGCAGATCTTCAACAACTATCTTCTGCTGAAGTACCGATTTAAATTCATTATAAATCAGGACAACTTTATCAAGCTTTTTTTGAAGGTAAAGATCGATGAGCTGATGACCTATCCTGTTTGCATGAGCAAATTCAAGGTCACTGAAAAATCTTGTGTACTCACCAATTATATTATAATCTCTTTTTTTAAAATGATTCCAGCCTTTAAAACCAATGTTTATTAAGACTTTATTTTCAATTTCACATTCCTCAAAATAGTGCTTGGTCTGTCTTATAATATTTGTGTTGAAACCACCACAAAGACCTCTGTCAGACGTAACACAAACTACTGCCATGCTCTTTGGATCTCTTTTATCAAGCAGAGGATGCAGATTTCTGTCAACTTTTGAAGCCAGATTGGTAAGAACTGTATCAATTTTATAAGCATATGGTCTTGCTTTTAAAATATTTTCCTGCGCACGTCTCAACCTTGCAGCCGCTACCATTTTCATCGCTTTTGTGATCTGTTGAGTAGATTTAACTGATGATATTCTTCTCTTTATTTCACGTAAAGTTGCCAATATTTATTCCTCTGCCTTGAATTTTTCCTTAAATTCCCTTGTCACATTCAGCATTTTTTCTTTCAACTCATCAGAGATAGTTTTTTTCTCATCAATTTCTTTGTAAATTTCAGGGTATTTCTCTTCAACTAAAGATAATATCTCTTCCTCAAACTTCCGGATTTTACTGTTTTCTATATCATCAAGATATCCGTTAATACCGGTAAAAATTATCATAATCTGTTTTGAGAAAGACATTGGTACATATTGGTCCTGTTTCAGGATCTCAACCATTTTTTCACCGCGTGTAAGCTGGTCCTGCGTAGTTTTATCAAGGTCGGACCCGAATTGAGCAAAGGCTTCAAGTTCTCTATACTGAGCAAGGTCCAATCTCAATCTTCCTGCGACCTGTTTCATAGCTTTGATCTGAGCATTTCCACCTACTCTGGATACAGAAAGACCAACATTAATTGCAGGCTTAACACCTGAATAAAACAGGTTGGATTCAAGATATATCTGCCCGTCAGTAATTGAAATTACATTTGTAGGAATATATGCCGAAATATCCCCTGCCTGCGTTTCAATTATCGGAAGCGCAGTCAGCGATCCACCTCCTAATTCATCATTAAGCTTTGCAGCTCTTTCAAGCAGTCTGGAATGCAGATAAAACACATCACCGGGGTACGCTTCTCTGCCCGGAGGCCGCCGTAAAAGCAGTGAAACCTGTCTGTAAGCCCATGCATGTTTAGAAAGGTCATCATAAATTGCCAGAGCATGCATTTTATTATCACGGAAATACTCGCCGATCGTAGCACCTGCATAAGGTGCAATGAACTGCAGAGGTGCAGGATCACTTGCAGTTGCAGCAATCACAACAGAATAGTTCATTGCTCCATTCTCTTCAAGAGTTTTAACGACTCTTGCGACCGTCGAGGCTTTTTGACCAATTGCTACGTATATACAATAAACATCCTTGCCCTTCTGATTAATCATTGTATCGATAGCAAGGGCAGTCTTTCCGGTCTGACGGTCCCCAATAATAAGTTCTCTCTGTCCTCTGCCGATCGGTATCATTGAATCGATAGCTTTCCAACCTGTAGCTAACGGTTCTTTTACAGGCTGGCGGTAAATGACACCCGGTGCTTTCTTCTCAATAGGTCTCGTCTCTTT
>JBHPGK010000270.1:0-3684 GCA_042570605.1 Candidatus Zhuqueibacterota bacterium | reverse complement strand
CCTATGGTTTTCCTGACGCCAACTTCTCTGGCACGGCTGCTTGACCGCGCTGTTGAAAGATTCATAAAATTTATGCATGCTATTAATAAAATAATAACTGCTGTAACCGAGAAAATATAAATATACCTGATACTGGAAACAGGCTCTACCTGATGTTCAGCAATCGACTTTAAATGTATGTCTTTAAGAGGCTCCAGAGTGTAAATATAACTGTTCCCTGCGGCAAAATACTCATCAAAATTAATATTCTGCTCTTCAAGAAGCTTGCCGTAATGTCTTTTAATATATTCTGGAAATTTCGCTTCAAGGGCTTCCGGGTCGACATTCTCATCCAGCAAAAGGTAGTTAAAAACCTGCCAGTATCCCCTGTTTTCGGACTGATCCACTCTTGTTCCTTTAATTGACAAAAGAAAATCAAAATGCACATGAGAATTTGCGGGAACCGGTTCACACACTGCTGTAATTGTATAGGGAGCAGGTTCATTTCGAAAATTCCCGTCATGATTTGCCCACCAGTTCCGCATATACAGCTTTTTCCCTATCGGATCGGACTCACCAAAATATTTTTCTGCCGTTGCTTTAGTTATTACAGCTGTATAAGGTTCTTCAAGCGCTGTTTTTGGATCTCCATGTACAAAAGGGATAGCGAAAATATTAAAAAAGTTTGGATCGGCATAATACGCCCTTGTTTCAATGAACTTTTTATCCAGATAATCAACCTGGGTTTCTGCCCCTACCTCGGTCAATAATCTTGCGGCATCCACGATCTCCGGAAATTCCTCTTTCATAGTAGCCCCATCTATGACCGATGTCCAGCCCCAGTGCCGGGACTTTTTTTCAGGATATTTCCGCTCCAGCATAAGCCTGTATATATTATCTCCCTTCTCAAAGAACTTATCATACGAAAGTTCATATTTTACATGAAGTAAAATCAATAGGCACGTCGCCAGGCCGACAGCAAAGCCGAAAACATTAATAAAAGTATAACTTTTACTTTTTTTAATATTTCTCAATGCAATTTTCAGATAGTTTTTAAACATAGTGCTCCTCCAGAAAATCTGGTCAATTAATACCGGCGGTACGGTTTTTATAAACTGAAACCAGTACCATATAACGGCGGTTAAAAGCCCATTTTCATTTATCTTTTCCGCATATGTTTCTTCAATATCACCCAGTAGGAAATTTCTTTCTTCCTGTGGCAGAACTTTTTTCAGTATCCACTGACCTGCTATTGGTGGTTTTTTAAAAGATTTAACCATTCAGAATCCTATTTTTTATATGCAAATTCCGAAAAATTCAACCACATGCTTACCTGGACCTTTTGGATCTCCGTCAGGGTTTCGATCCCATATTCCGTGACTGTATAATACTTTATAGCTTTTCCGCCCCGTTTTGCCGTTGCTTCACCCACCCGGTGGTTAATGTATCCTGCTTTCTCAAGCCTCCGCAGCAGCACATACAATGTCCCGAAAGACTGGTCCTTCCCGGTCAGTTCTTTCAAATGCTCCCTGATGGTTACAAGATAGGCATTGTCACCTAAATGCAGAATTGTCAGCAGGACGTGTTCCTCATGTCTGGTTAATATTTTCATACAAATCCTCTGTTTTTATATTTCTTTCGATTATGCAAAGATATATTTATAAGTGTATACGCAGGTTTCTTTCGAAAGTTCAAAGAAATTTGAAAATTTTTTAATAATTTGAAAAATATGTCTGAAAAATATGTTGGGGTTTGATTCATCAAACCCTGTTTTGAACAAGGGGTCATGACCCCTTGTTTATTGTTTCCGGTTTTGATACACAGGAAAATATAAAAAAAAGGACATTTCTAAATGTCCTTTTTTCATATATTTTTTCGAATAATCTTATAAATGGGCGATTCATGGAGTCTGTCGAAAAAGTCGCGGATTGTATGATTTGTTATTTTCGACCTGACCTGAATTTCAGTAAAAACAATAACTTATGGATTCCCGCTTTCGCGGGAATGACACTTAAAGGGAGTTTTCCGACAGACTCCATGAATCGCCCCTACAACGTACTCGCACTATGTTATTTACATCCAAACATAATTAGTCAGTGCAAAAACAGGCTGCAAACCTTCTCTATCTGTAATTATTAATTATTCACTATTAATTATTAATTGTTTTTATTTTTCTATGCACTTTGCCGTAAGTATTTATGGTTCAACTATCCCCAGCGGTGTTCTCGTTTTCCATGTTCCTCTGGTAAAATCCGGAAAATCTACCGGTCTGCTTTTGTTAGCAACCGATATCTCGCTCATTTCGACAATGGCACTCCATGCAGCGGCATCGTACACATCAAGGTCAAGAGGCTCACCGTTGTTCAAACATTTTATCAGCCGGTAATCCTCCAGGTAGTCCATCCCGCCGTGCCCTATCTGACTGTTCTCCTTGCCGATCTCCTTCCAGAGCGGATGCTCGTATTTTTCATACCATTTATCCGGTTCATCCCAACGGTGCCCCTCACTGATACCCTCCACATGTACTCTTGCAGGATACTTTTCAGCAATGCCGCCTGTACCCTGGATAACATGTTTCCTGCTGTAGGGTCTGGGATTTGAGCAGTCATGATAAAGTGTAATTGACTTTCCTTTTTTCGTTTTTATCAGGCTTACATTAACGTCGCCTAATTTATACTTCAAGTTCTTCCGCGGATCATCATCCGGCAGGTGTTCTTTAACGAAAAGTCCCATACCTGCCTGTTTGGTACTCATCGAGACAAGATAATCAAAAGCATCTCCCCGGTTGATGTTCATACACTGAGCAACGGGACCAAGGCCATGTGTCGGGTACAGGTTTGCGTCCCTTTTAACGGAATGATTGTATCTCCAGATACCCTCACCCCGGTTGCTGAATTTTACACCTCGAAGATCATGCAGGTAGCCGCATTCACCATGAAGCAGTTCACCGAAAAGCCCATTTCTTACCATGTTCAAAGTCATCATCTCGAACCTGTCATAGCAGCAGTTTTCCATCATGACCGCATACTTTTTCGTTTTGTCCTGTGTTTCAACAAGCTGCCAGCATTCATCTATGGTAATAGCGGCAGGAACTTCTGTCGCGGCATGTTTTCCTGTATTCATGGCTTCTACACAAACAGGAACATGCCAGATCCATGGGGTTGCAGTATATACCAGGTCAATATCATCCCTTTCGCACAGCCTTTTAAAATCATATTCCCCTTTTGTATATCCGTCCGGTACAGGTTTCCCTTCATCCTTGAACTTTTTCTGCCATCTTTCCACTTTTGCGGGCACTATGTCGCATAAAGCGACGATCTCGCATCCTTCAATCCGCATCAGATTTGCAACATGGGCGGATCCCATGCCCCCTACACCCACATAACCTATACGGACATTCTTTATCGGTTTTGCAGTAAATACGACCGGCGCTGAAGTAAGTTTTTGTGATGAACACCCCGAGCCCGTAAAACCGCTTAATGCAGCACCAATCCCTGCTGCCGTACCTATTTTCAGAAACTCCCTGCGTGAATGTTGATTCACTGAATTTTTTATTTTTTTACTCATATTATCCCCTGTATGAATTTTTATTTTTTTGCCTTTTCAGGTAAATCTAACAAATTTTGTTAATATTTCAAGTGTTAAAATATTTTTAGCTGGACTACCCCCATTTTTTTCGATGCATATGTCATTTCGAGCGAATGC
>JBHPGK010000269.1:0-3696 GCA_042570605.1 Candidatus Zhuqueibacterota bacterium | reverse complement strand
GAAATTATTACAACAAGGAAAACAGCGTACTTAATATATAATGCGTATTTATCGACCTTTTCCGGAATAACCCTTCTTTTTCCAAAAAATATTTTTCCAATATTTCCGATCCACTCCTGAACCGTGCCAAAAGGACAGATCCAGCCGCAGAAACCGGACTTTAAAACAATACCCATTGCCAATAGAGACAGGATCAAAATAAAATTTGAATATGATACCCTGTATAGGAACGTACCTGAAGTTATATATGAATATGCAGTTTCGATCCCCCCAAACGGGCAGTAAGAACATATTGGTGCAGTATTCCCGGCACCTCTATAAAACTGGTGTTGAACGACCAGAAATATTATCAGTGCCAGAAATAAAAATTGAATCAGATATCTTGTTTTTTTCATAATTAATAAAGGATGTTTAATTATTAAATTAAAAGGTTAACCCCAGTGACCATTCACATTAGGATCTTTTATTTCTTCTAATTTCCCAAATATAAAATCATTAATAACATCATTAACTTTTTTCTCTTCACATATGAATATTTTTATCCCGGCAGCATTTAATGCTTTAAACGCCTTTGGTCCGCAGTTCGGAGTAATAACTGTTTCTGCTCCGGCATTTATAATGTTATTTGCCGTTTGTATACCGGCTCCTGATGCTAACTCCAGATTTTGTTCGTTATCTATTACCGAAAAATTTTCACTCTCAGTATCATATAAGATAAACTTCTTAGTTCTGCCAAATCTGGCATCTACTTCACTGTCAAGTGTTTCACCTGTAGATGTTACGACAATTTTCATTTTATTTCTCCCAGGATAAGTTATTTATTTTAATTGTTGATTTTCAGCTAAAGAACACTAATTATAAGCCAGCCTGGTTTCCTTATCGGCCAAAGTATCCTTTATATACTTTTTCCAGGATGTGGAACCCCAGGTATTCAAGTTTTGATGCGTTATATAATACTTTTCCGGAATAGGATGAGTACCGACAACAACCTCAATACCGTATTTTTCAGGAATAAACTGAGTAAAATGTCCTATACGCGGACAAGGCGGATACCCAACGATCAATCCTGTTGCAAGGTGAATAATTTCAGCTCCGTTATTTTTCATTTCCTCAGGAGCATATTCAATATTTCCCCCCGGACATCCTCCGCAAGTCGTATATCCAACCAGTTCAATTTCTTCATCTTTATATCTTTCAAATCCGCCTTCACGGTTTTTTAATGCCCGTAAACATTTTCCTCCCGCACATGTACTGTATCGATTACAGATTATTATTCCAATTTTTTTCATGTAGTCTCCGGATTAAATATACTATATTTATATTGATTGCTACTTTACCTGTCAAATCTTTCTGTCAAATGACGATCAAAACCAGACTTTCAATACTGCAATTAAATTTTATCCAAAGCCTGACTAAGATCGTTAACAATATCCTTTGAGTTTTCACATCCGACAGATAATCGTATAAGGCCGTCGGTAATACTGGCTTTTTCTTTTTCCTGCCGGCTTACACCCGAATGAGTCATTGATGCCGGATGCTGAATAAGAGATTCCACACCACCTAATGAAACAGCTAATGTAATGAGCTTTACATTATCCATTAAGGTTTTACCGGCTTTAATTCCACCCTTTACTTCAAAACATAAAAGAGCCCCGGGTCCATCCTGCTGTTTCCGGATCAATTCGTATTGAGGATGTGACTTTAATCCTGGATATTTAACCCATTTAACCTTTGGATGATCCTCAAGAAATTGTGCGATCTCCATCGCATTTGATTGGGCTTTATCAATTCGCAATGCAAGAGTTTTAATTCCCCTTAAAACAAGCCATGCCTGGTGGGGGTCTATTGTTCCTCCAAAATTCACAACTATCTTTTTGATTTTTTCATGATACTCTTTGGTTTTTGAAACAATCATTCCGGCAACGACATCTCCATGTCCGTTTAAAAACTTAGTCATGCTGTGAATTACTATATCAGCTCCAAATTCAAATGGACGCTGCAGGTAAGGACTCATAAAAGTATTATCAACAACAAGGGGAATATTGTGTTCCTGGGCAATCCTGGAGCAGGCTGCAATATCTGTGATCGATATAGTTGGATTAGAGGGGGTTTCAATATATAGTAATTTCGTATTTGGTCTTATTGCCTTTTTAATCTCATCCAGATTTTCAGTATTTACATAGGTGGATTCTATCCCAAACCTTGAATATTCATTCTCAATTATAACTCGAGATGGACCATATACTGCACTTGTACTTATTATATGGTCGTCTTTACTTAAAAATGCACTATATACAGCGCTTATTGCTGCCATTCCTGATGCAGTGGCAAGTGCAGAATATCCATTCTCAAGAACTGCCACGCAGTCTTCCAGCGCTTTTGTAGTAGGATTGCCAATTCTTGTATAAATATATCCCTTGGTTTTTCCTGAAAACTTCTCAGCTCCATCATCAGCATTTTCAAAAGCAAAAGTTGAAGTTTGATAAATCGGAATAGTTACGCAACCTGTTGCCGGATCAACACCCTGCCCGGCATGGATTGTCTTGGTATCTATCATCATACCATCTGTCTTTACCATATTACCTCCCGATGTTATTACTTTATTAATGTCTTTAAATACAGATTCTTTTTCAAGGTCTAACGATTTTGCATTACATGCAATTGCTGTCCTTTAAAATATTAATTATCATTGACTGATTTTCCAAGTTTATCTAACTGTTCTTTTGTAAGAGGTTTTCCAAATCCTACATAATGAATTAAAGGAGCAGAAGGATTTTCAATTGGAATCCATTTTCCGTCATGATAATTCTGATAAACTAAATTATATTTCACTCCATCTACTACAGGAATAACTCCTTTCAAATTTTGAACTTTTTCATTTTCAAGCCAGGTTAATGTCACACTACCTTTTTGAATTTTTTTAACAGTTTCATTATCATGGCAATCATTACAATTTCTACCGGTTTTCATTACTGAATGACTATTTTGAGGAGCAAACATGATGAATGTTTTATTGTCTTTTACAACAAAACTCTGCATATTCGCAGAAGTCACTTTGTTATTTTGATTCATAAGATAAATCCAACCGGAAACTGGAATTGCTACACGTTTTCCATCATTAACAAGGGTTTCAAAATGGCAGTTGGTACAACTATTAACATGCCGTATATGACAGGATTTGCATTCCAACTTATCTTTATGTACTGTGTGGGCTTTAGTCTGGTTTACAGATTCATGACATTTTTCACATTTAGTATTCATTGCTCCTGCTTGTTTCATTGAGACGTATTCAGCTCCGGTACCGTGAATTTCTTCTGATGAATGGCAGTCCATACACTTCATTTCGTTAGCCACATGAATATCAACTTGATTGTTTAACTTGTCAATATTCATCATTGCCTTTTCACGTCCATGACACTTTAAACATGTTTCCTGGTCATTAGCAGTTTTTGTAGAGTATAAGTACTTACCCTCAACAGAAGTTTTGTGACATACATCACAAGATGAAACATGACAGTTTTTACAGGTGAGTTTCGAATATGGGATATTACTAAGTGTTTCCAAACCGCCGGCAGATTTGAAGCGATTAATGATATTTTTGAGATAGATGAAATATCGTGTGAAGGCTGCGGAATTTGTGCATACTTTTGTCCTGAAAATGCAATAAAACTTGTGCCGAACAAAAGTGGTGAATGG
>JBHPGK010000268.1:0-3739 GCA_042570605.1 Candidatus Zhuqueibacterota bacterium | reverse complement strand
TCACTCAATTTTGCATAATAAACACATTTCAATCCGGAACCAAAATACAGAGTTCCTTTATTATCCATTGATAAATAATGCGGATTTAAATCATTTATGGGTGAATCGAGATACCTTGGTTCACTCCAGCCGTCCTTTTTCCTGTCAACAAACCATATATTTCCCCACACTGATGTTGTATCCTGTCCCGGGACAGGGCGCCGGGATACATAGTACAAGCGTTTTCCATTTGGTGTAATACAAGGGTACCCTTCTATACAATCATAAGTAAATGGTACAATTTGGGAGTTCGAAAGTTTTCCGTTCTCAACACGACTGTACCATATGCGATTGTCAGCTACATCAAGCGATTTCCGTATAAAATAAACTTCTTTGAGGTCAGGTGAAACGGTGATTGCCGATTCGAATTTATCTGTAGTAATGATCCCCGGAGCGAAGACCTCCAGAGTTAAGCCGGGTGGTGTTTGACCGAGATAGAGACCTTTTAAGACAGGGGCACCTGACTTTCGCGAGCAGTTAGTGAAAATTAGAATAAGTAAATAAACGATTCCAATAAAAATGGTTTTTTGTTTCATGGTTTATCTCCATTATTTCAATTCATCAGGCTTTAACTCTTCAATAATTTTTACAGATACCCAGTAAATATCCGTCAAACCGTTACCCGGATTTGCATACTGTGCCATAAGTTCATTAAAAGATTGAGGTTCCGTGTAATATGCACCGATCGAGGTTCTTTTGCTTGCGAAAAATAACACCTTCCCATCCGGGCTCACTTTCGGGAAACGGTCGTTGTCATCGGAGCAGATTGGTGCACCTAAATTCTTCGGTTCGGTCCATGAATCATCAGCACCTCTATAACTTACATATATGTCTCCCCAACCGAGACCTCCTTCCCTGTTTGAAACAAATAACATATAACTTTCATCCGGCGCAATGAAAGGACACCAGGAATAAGAACCTTTAATATTAATTGGTTCGCTTAAGGGTTCAGGCTTTTCATACCTGCCATTTAAGAACCGTGAGCGGAAAATACAGTTTTCATACTGGTAATCTTTATGATCAGACAGGAAGTAAAGCGTACCGTCTTTTGTAATGGTCGGCTGCCCTTCGCTTTTTTCGGAATTTATTGGGGCTCCCGGATTTTTTGGTTCCGACCAGCCGTTTGACAGGCGTTCGACAAACCAGATATCCCAGTCTTTTGGTTCACCTTTCCCATCTGCTGGTCTTCTTGAACCGTAAAAGAGTTTATTACCATCATATGAAAAGCAGGGCCCTCCTTCAGGATACTGCCCTGAGAAAGGAGCAACTTCCGGTTTTGTCCATTTCCCGTTCTCAAGTTTTGAATATAGTATAACCTGAGGCGCCTTAGACTGCAGTGGAGCTAAAAATGCTGACCAGAAAACTTCGTTCCCATCCGGAGAAAATGCAGGGGCACTGTGTTCATGGTGACGGGTAGTAACAATTCCCGGGGCAAATAATTCAGGTGTCGTACCGGGTGGATTCTGCCCAAGATAATCTCCCCTTAGAACAGGAAAACTCTCCTTTTCAGAACACTGGACATTAAAAAGAATTAAACATAATAAAAACCATAAATAGTTTGTAGTATTTCTCATAATATATTTCCTAAGTTCAGTTATCTTTCTTAAAGTTTCCATTTTTTAAGCAGCGGCAAAAGTATATTAACTGCTTTCTATTCCCAAGTTGCGGAGATACTGTATTTGACACCGTTCAATACTTTCAGATCATCAATATACTCGTAAAAATATTTACCCGCCACAGATCGAACCGTGGATGCACACTCAACGCCGATAAACCACTCCCCCTGCTCGGGATTTCTGATATTTACCTTTTTAAAAGAACCGGGTGATGTGTCCTCATGTATTGCGTCACCCGATGCGGCAAAATCACCTCGTTTCAAATATATATTGAAATCATACCCTTTTTCTGCATTCAGGGTAACAGAGAAATTCTTGGCCATTGGCGGTATCTCTACACGAAAATAATGATACTGCTTATCTCCGATTTTTGTAAATGCCGGTTCATTGTCTCCGGTCTCTTTGTTCATAAACCGTACCTGACCTTTTTTTAGTGTCCCCTTTATCCGGGGAGGACCAACACCCTGCAATGCATGAAGAAAAATTGATTCGATCAAAGCGAGGTGTTCACCTGAATTACTGATTTCCGGGTGACAATTTATAACAACGATGGTACCTGATCTTTCATTCTTTTTATATGACCAGCAAGCTCCTTTCTCATGTAAGGGCAAATCCGGAGATTCAAATCTAAGAAGAATTTTTGTTCCTTCGGGCCAATTTTTATCTTCCTCAACCGGATAACTTCCGAAAGTAAACATTACATCATCAATCCGGTTATCTTCACCAAATGAACGAAATAATAACAGGTCACAGTTTTTTTGTACAGCCAGATCAGGATAAAGAGGCCCTTCGCGCAACTGATTTACAAATCCAGGCCAAATATTGTAATAATCGTCCCATATCTTTCCCTTTTCACGGCTCAGACTAATAATAGCCGCACCACCACAAACACCCGCAAAACTACTTCCATTTTCGAAAAACGTCCTGATCCGTTTCCGTCCATTTTCTCCAAGTGAACTTCCATGTAACCGGGAATCCCCGCCGGGAGTGTAAATCATTTTAAATCTCGGTGAGTTATCAGGGTATAGAAGTACACCATTGGCATCAAACTCATTACCAACTATCAATTTGCGCTGAATAGGCTCTGTTTCACATTTGTTATACTCCATAGATAATCCTAAAGATTGAAAAACCGGAATACGTGTGGTATCAAGTCCAACTCCCGCATCCCAGAAAAGGTCTTTGTAAAATCCCTGGGCGAAGGATTGAGAAACAGCGAAACAAAATAATAAAAGGAAAATCTTTTTAAGATATTTCATTAAAATATCTCCTCATTTCAAGTCATCCGGTTTTAAGTCTTCAATTATTTTTGCGGAAATCCAGTAAAAATCGCTGCCATCAGAAACTCTAAGAAAAAACAGGTATTTTCCGTCAGGTGAGACAGAGGGGAATCTTTCCATGCCACCTGCATTTATTTTCTGACCAAGGTTTACCGGTTCAGACCAGGAATCATCTTTTAATTTATAACAGGCATAAATGTCCGCCCCTCCATAACCGCCACTACCAAAAGACTCCAGTAGCATATAACTCTCATCATAAGCAATAAAAAGAGCCAAAATTCTCGCGTCGGTTATTTTTATATCAAGTTTAACAGGTGTTTGAAAAAAACCGTTTTCCTGTACAGATCTGAAAAATTCCATATCCCGCCGGAAATATAAAGTTCCATCTTTAGAAATGCTCAGCACATTTTCACGCTGGTCTGTATTAATAATATCATTCAATATTTTTGGTTCAGACCATTCATTTCTGACTTTTTCTACATACCAGATATTCCCGTCACTTTTCTCTGATTCTTCGTTCCTTGGGCGGGTTGAAGAGAAATAGAGTTTTTTTCCGTCATATGAAAAAACCGGGGCTCCTGCAAAGTACTTTTCCGAAAACGGTGCGAGTTTTGGAGCAATCCATCTGCCGTTTTCTCTTTTTGTATAAACAATATCATAGAATCCGCTTTTTTTGTAATCACTAGACCAGTAAACTTCAGTATAATCGGGTGAAAATGCAAGGCAGCTATGTTCAAAATGCTCCTGTTCCGATATTATTCCGGGAGCAAATATCTTTGGATTTTCTCCAGGGGGAGATTGGTC
>JBHPGK010000267.1:0-3742 GCA_042570605.1 Candidatus Zhuqueibacterota bacterium | reverse complement strand
TCTCTGACGTTCAGTATAAAGGAAGTTTTACTATTTGACGGCAGCGTTATATCAATATCATCCGATGAAGATGAAAAAGAGGACGGTTTTTCAGTAGAGAATCCGCTTATTACGGCAGTGATCTTTCCTGAATAGGATGCGGTTGATATTGTCCCGGAAACATTATTAAGTAAAATATCGCCTGAAGAATTGTTTATTTCAAGTTCACCGTTCATATTTACAATTTCTATTTTGCCGTTTCTATTGCTTTTAACTTTTAAAATTACATTTCTCGGCACCATGATCTTAGTATTGATCTCCGGTTTCCTGCTGCTGCTGGTGATGTAAATTGTATTTTTACTCTCTGAAACGCTTATGTTTCCGGATGGTGTGTTATATAATTTGCTTTTTTCGTTTCTCCGGTTTCAATTTTGGGAGGCAGGTTTCCGTCCTGAACTTCAAACAATTCTACCTGGACTTCACTGCCGGTATATCCGTTAATTGTAACATCACCTGTCTGCCATGAGATCGATACTGTTTTCTCTTTTGCCGGATTGCTGAAAGGGATTGTTAGTCTCTCCTGCATGCTCTGCGGCGCACGTATGCCGGGACCGATTGCTTTTACATCTCTATTCTGTGCGAAAATTCCCGATGTAAATATAATCCCGATAGATAACACAAAAACCAGGACTAAAATATTTCTTTTCATGATCTTATCCTCCATATTTATTAAATTTTCTACTTATTTCCCTTATATTCCAGGTTTTCAATACCCCGTTTCAGTTCGTCTTTAAGAATAATGTTCAGATTGTTTTTTGCAAGAAGTTCTTTAAATATCCGGGCAGCCTGTTTTTCGTCAATATCGATAAAAAGATTGATCATTTGTACTGTAACCAGTGGAGATTCCTGTTTTTGCAAAGATCCAATCAGTCTCTGGCGGATATTTCTTTTGCCGGTATAACTGCTTAACGCATCCACTGAAGCAAGCCTGACATTATCGTTAGGGTCCTCCTCGAGCGTTCTGAACAGAGCGTTTATCACCCTGTCGTCCGGTTCATTGAGCTGGTTTGCAAAAAGAGTGCCTTTAAGCCTGTCTGCAGGGGAAGACTGTTCAAGAAGCGATAATGTAACAAGCTGGTTCAGTTTTTGTACCTCTGATCTCATTTGAGCAAGTTCAATACTGCTCTGGGATTTGAACATATCGGTTTTACCTCCTAAAAGAAGTCCGATGAGAAGAAATGCTGCTGAAAAAACAAACTGAATAACCGGTTTTCTGGGCCAGAAACTTGAGATCAGGCCATTTAATTTTTCCGAAAACTTTACTTTATTCTTTTGGTTTGCATGTTTTGACATTTGTTTGTTAAGCATCGCATAAAAACCTGTATCGAGTTCTTCTGAAGGGTTTTCTTCAGCTAAATAACCCAGTTTATCCCAAATGAGTTTAAATTTATCAGTCTCTTCTTTTAACTCTGGATTTTCAGTTAAGAACTTTTCAAACTTATGCAGGGTTTTGTCATCAAGTTTCCCTGCGAGATAATCGGGAATTAATTCTTCAAAGTTCATGATTGCCCCTCTCCGGCTAACTCAAAATATATTTTCTTCAAATTTTTTATAGCATGAAATACCCTCGATTTTACAGTTCCGACGGCACAGTTCATAAGATCTGCTATCTCATCATATTTCATGTTCTGAAAACGGCTTAATATAAGCACTTCACGTTCAGTATCCTTTAATTTGTGTAAAGCCTTTTTTAGAATTTTCATGTCCTCTTTTTCGTTAACGGATCTGTTCAAATCTTTTTCATCAGGTATGTTATTAACTATCTCATCGATCGGCTGGTTGCTCCGTGTTTTCCTGTTTTTCTTTATATTATCGTAAAATGTATTATGAGCGATTTGAAACATCCACGTTGTGAACAGTCCTTCTCCGGAATATGTATGCTTGTATTTCAGCATTTTTAAAAAAACCTCCTGAACCATGTCCTCGCTTTCCTGCTGCTGGCAGGTCAGCCTGAGGAAGTAATTGTACAGCTTCTTTTTATATCTTTCGAACAGCATACTTAACTTTTCAACATCTCCGTTACGGACTGCAAACATTAAATCCTTGTCGGTCAAACAGGGTCTCCTGATTTATATGTCATTTTCATGCAACCTTACCGTAAATCTGATTTCTATAAGGTTACACATCAAGTTTAGAAAAAGGTTTAAAACTTTTTTGATTTTTCTGAAGGTAATCAACTATTTAAAAAAAATAAAACATTTTTTTTTAGGAAAGGGAGGCGGTCATAGGAAAGACCGCCTCTTTATTCTCTCTGGTTTGCTGCTGGGTTGGAAAATGAAATTTTATTTATACTTAAATAGTGTGATCATCTAAGTAATGTGATTTTTCTTGAAAGTGTAAAGTTCTTATATCTCAAGGTAACAAAATATAATCCGGAAACAGTTACCTCGTCTAAATCATTTCTGCCGTTCCATGCAGTATTATGTGTCCCATTTGAAACAGGTCCTTCCATAAGAGTGGTTATTTCTCTGCCCTTCAGATCAAATATTTTTAGTGAAATCATACCAGCCTCAGGGATAATATATTGAATTCTTGTGGAATTGTTAAAAGGAAAGCTTATTAAGAGATGCTTTTTTTAAAAATCTCAGCACCTTTTAATGTTTCGTCTGCCTGGTTTAAAACTTTTCTAAAAAAAGGATCTGATAAATTTAAATCCGGTTTTTTCACTGATGTTCTAAGACAATAGGAAAAGGTAAGAAGTTTATCAGTACTTAAAATAATTTTTTTGTAATCGTTGGAATGATTCTTTTTAAAGACAATATTAATTTCCCGGCCGGTCTTTGTTTTATCAATTTTATCATGATCAGAACCGCATAATAAATCTTCATGACAAAACAGATTTATTATGAAGGGGGGATTTGAACCGGATAGATCAACAAATCTGCTTTGAGTTTTTTACCTGATTACATTCTCCATAGCCATTTTAAGGAAATCTTTTTTCTGAGTGCCTATCAGTATCTTATCGTCGTTTTTTAGATATAGTTGAAGTCCGGTCTTACCCTTAACATTGTATGCCAGCCCGCTTTTTCCGTATTTTATCCCCCATCCTCCGTATTCAAAGATAGGCCTGTATTGTCGTATTTCGAACCTTTCTATCTCGTTTACCGGTATTATTCTGCCCTTAAACTGAAAAGGTAAAAACCTTATACGAATACTATCTGCCGTGATAATTGTTATAAGTTGAATGCTGAAGAAAAGCAGGGGAAGCCCGATCCCTATTATTAAAACCAGTGCAATTACCAGCCAGTCGGGTCCCGGATTGCTGCCCCATGGTTTTTCAAGTATTATCTGGTTGTAAAAAGCCCACCAGACAAGTGCTGAACCTGCCAGGATAATCGTTCTTAACCACCATTGATCGAATTTCTGGCTTTCCTTGAAAATGATTTGACTATTATCCATACTGTAAATTTAATCTATATAATTATTAGTTACAAAGATAAATTTCAATACTTTCACAGACACTGAACAGCGAGGATAAAAAATACTTTATGTGGCTGAAATTAAAAATCAAAAATTAAATATAAAAACTACATCAGTAGTGTCCGGTAAAAAATAAAAAGATCTATAATTAAATTCTTGTTTTAATAGAACTTAAATCAAGATATTTTTAATATTAATTGATTTTGAAAAAAATAATCAAATTGCAGAAATTATAAGTAACTGGATTCCAGCCTTCGCTGGAATGACGCAACATGAATAATAA
>JBHPGK010000266.1:0-3760 GCA_042570605.1 Candidatus Zhuqueibacterota bacterium | reverse complement strand
AATTTTATGTTTAATTTACCGGACATATTATTTTCCTCTTTTGCTATCTTATTCTGAAAATTCTAAGTATAAAAGGGATCAGGACTATTAAATAAAGCAGCATTTGTTCTTTGTCCTTTTTCTCTCTGATAAAATTCCATATCAGCATACCTGCGATAAATGCGCTTATCAGGTAATAAAGTATCATAATTAAAGGCATAACATTAACTCCATATCAAAAATTAAAAATCAAAATGAAAAATTACAAAGTAAAATCTAAAATTAATAAAAACGTAGCATGTATGTATATTTGCATTTTGATATGAAATTTTGATATTTTATTTTTGATTTTTTATTTTATTTTTTACATGCTCCAATGAACTAAGAACGCCAGTTTTGCACTGAAAATTATCATTAATATCCCTGTGATAGTAATAACTATCCAGGGCAGCCAAGTCGCTCTTAGAAATGACCAGTAAGAACCTTCATACTTCGTGATCATTACAGTCAGTCTGCCGATCAATGCCGTAGGCGGCAGTCCGTCCCCGAGAGGCCATATAAGGCTCAATCCTGCAATAACCACCGTTGCATGCAGCCCTACGGAATCCAGGAACCACACAAGCGGGATACCGATAATTGCAGCACCGCCGTATGTTAACACACCCTCCGAAACCGGGATCAGGAACACCAGAAGTATATAGAGTAAAACTATCGGCGTGCTTATGGTAAGGAAGGATATCAAACCTCTGATACCGGTGACTGTCATTATCTGCTGCAGTGAGCCCACTACAGCCATTGTAGCAAGCAGCGGAAGCAGCATTTTCATAGTATCCCTGGAAAGCGCTAAGATATTTATTTTCTTCGGACTTACGATCAATGCAACAACTGCGGCAATGGAAAATTCCAGCGGCAGTCCCAGAATCGGCAATGAGAACGGCAAGAGACGTGAGATCATAACCAGGCCGAAAAACACTAAAAACGGCAACAAAACCCTCCAGAAACTCATTCCTTCCGGTACCTCAGGCATTTCTTTGAGGACTTCTTCGAGCGGTTGTTTTTTTTCTCTTTTCCATCCCAGTGTAAATACAGTAAATGCTCCAAGCAGTAGTACCGGGATTCCTAACGGCAGTTCAAACCCTACGTATGGAATTGCGGTACCTGCCGAAATTATCATTGCCCAGATATTTATCGGTGGCGCAACTGCGCTCAATCCTGCAACTATAAACAGGATCGCCGCTACTTTCCTCTTAGGTATACCCAGATATCCGAGTGCGAGCGCACACGGTGCACCAACTGTTAGTATCGAGATACTTCCGGCGCCTGTTAATGCCCCGGGGATCAGAATTACGAACATTAAAAGAAGTAACGCTAATATACGCTTAGTGTAGAAAGCCTTAATTATCCCTCTAACAACATAATTTACACCGCCTGATTCGGCAATAATAGATATAAAAATAGTTGCCGTGGAAAAAACAAGCATAACATCAAAATAAGTAAAAGTCCCTTCAACCAGATGCCTGACAAGCTGGCTTAGCGGCGGAGTATTGATAACAGCTCCAGCCAGGCCTCCTGCCACAGCAGAAAGCAGCATACACATCTCAATTGACAGTTTTTTCCATTTTGCAGCAGCAAAAGCCGCAGCCATTACGATCAATATTAATTCAATGTTCATAAAATTATCTTTTTTTAAAAATATTTTAGATTATTACAGCTCAAATATTGTACGATTGTTCCAAGAAACAGAGAATATTTATACCCTTTGTCATTTAATTTGATGATTTTACCAAAAACGAACTAAATCCAGAAAATGTCATTCCCGAGAAATCGGGAATCCATCTTTATTCTAAAACAGGTCATAAAATAAATATTTCCATTCCTTATTAAGATTTTCTATTAGTTCTATTTTCCAGGATCTGTTCCATTTTTTTAGTTTTTTTTCTCTTAAAATTGCATCATTTATACTATTATGTTCCTCAAAATAAACCAGGTTACAAATTTCATATTTTTTTGTAAAACCACTAATTTTACCTTCTTTATGCTCCCTTATTCTTCTAATTAAATCATTAGTAATACCAATGTATAATGTTCCGTTTTTCTTACTTGCAACTATGTAAACATAATAGTTACTCATCTGTTAATTTTTTTCTGGATTCCCGATTTCTCGGGAATGACACAAGTGTGATTCTCGAATATAATTGAACTGTCTCAGCTTGTAAATTTATTCCCTTCGGCTAAGACATTCCTACTCAAAAACCTTTTTCATCAGGGCAACGATACCCAAAGCATACTTTACTTCTGAAAGAGGAATATTCTTATCTTTTGCTATCTTTGTAAAACGCCCGTCTTTATTGCTTGCCTCAACAACTATCAGGTAATCTGAAACAGGTGCAATAATATCTATCATTTTCTCATTATCACTTCCGGGAGCGCCTCTTGTAGGGTCGCCTCCTGCATGGATCCCGATAATAAAGATATTATTTTCCTTACAGTATTTGATAACCTCCTGCAGCCTGTTTATTTCATCATTAATCGTAAGCCCTGATGCTCCCATACCTTTTAGACTTGCACCGATTGCAAACACAATGGTCTTATAGGGAGTACCTTTTTTGAATTTTTCAAAATCGGTTTTTATTTTTACATGAAATCCTTCCTTTGATTCGGCACCTCCAAGCCCTGCACCCTCTTTCATCATATCTACAGTGGGAACGTCGCAGTAATCATAATTTATTTTCGCCTGATTCAGGATTACATTTATTGTGTTTATATCAGTACTTTGTCCGGCGGAGGTTGTAAGTACAGGGAGGGCTGCTTTCGGCACGTCCGCTTCCTGAGCAAATAATGAGATAGAATATAAAAGAACAATAAATACGGTAATACATATTAATCTATACTGGTGTTTCATTTTACCTTATCTCCTTCTAACTTTAAAAAACAGCTACCTTATCAATTAAAATACTAAAAAAACTAATTTTCCTCTAATGGTTTCAGACCATTATATTTAACAAGTTCTCTCAGCCACCATTCCGGGTACTGAAGCGCTTCTCTGCTTCTTTCCTTTACATTATACATCCAGAGATGATTATACTTGACCAGAAGGTCATCACCTAATTTCCACCATTTATTGATCACAAGGTCTGCATTGTTATTGCAGTAATCTGTCAGAAATTCTCTCATTTCAGGTTCGGATTTCTTATACAGTTTCGATGCTTTTTCATCGATCTCCTTTGTACGGTCAATTGCACCGTCTTCCCATTTTTTCTGCATTGCTCTTACATCTTTAATAGCATGAGAATAAACTACCTGTGTATGAAAATCTACATAATCAAAAGCCCACCTTGCTGATTCCCTGTTAAATTCCCAGTGATCCCCGATCTCAAATGACCTCGGTATTTTGTTTATGCCGATGTAAAACGGCATAAAACAGTCCGTATCCTGAGCACCAAAAGCTATCCATACAAGCCCGCCGACCGGGTTGGGCAGCCAGTCCCTGCACTGTGTAACTGCTGTACATTCTGCCCTGTTCACGCTTGTCATTCTCGGCATCCTGTAAGTTTTTCCGTCAAGTGTAAATCCGTATGGGAGACGGTTCGGGTTCTCGAATGCTCCGCCATGAAGTCCTCTGGCAGCATAATATGGAGTACCTTCAAATTTATCCCTTAATATTTTCAGGACATCTTTCACGGCAAGTTTTTTATCCGGTTTTACAGAGAACGGAAGGTCCTGGTTAATAGTCTTATCACTAAGACCCAGAGAAGGTGCAACAAGATCAAGTATCCGCCAC
>JBHPGK010000265.1:0-3992 GCA_042570605.1 Candidatus Zhuqueibacterota bacterium | reverse complement strand
CAAAAATTATTATTATATTGACATTCATACTTGGTTTAATATCAATAAGCTTTTTAGTTTATAACGTATTTAAGCTTAAATCAAAAGGGAATAAACTATATAGATTCATGGAAGCGAGTGCCGGAATTTTATTTATATTATATTCATATATAGGAGTTAAAGCTATTCTGTTTATTATACCCTGTATTGCATCAAGTATCATTTTATATATGATCTATTTCGTTTTATTGACATATGTTAAAATAATGGAACCAATAAAAATGAAGAAATTGGCTATAATACGAGAAGAGATATTAGCTAACTATCCGGATTCTCCCCTTCGATAATGTTTTTGTCTCTCAGATTTTCCAGTCTTTTTTTAACTTTCTTAATTGTTGACATTTCTTTTTTAAATGATTCAGACAGTTTCTTTACATCTGGTTTTAATTCAGCATTATCATTGATTCTAACCTCTGAATTTAAAACATATAGTAATTTCTTTAAAACATCTAAGGAAGGTATTTTATTCCCATTTTCAATTAAACTAATATAAGATTGATTTATTCCGGATAAATATGCAAGCTCTTCTTGAGAGAGGTTGAAAAATTCACGTTTATGTCTGATAAACAGCCCGGGATTTTCTAAATCAAAATTGTTCTGTTCTTCTTCAATCATATAGAATCATCCACGAAATCAATTTGATATTTTAAACGTTCTAATATAACAAAAATTTTTAAAAGTTAAATAAATTATTTTTTTTAATTATGTCAAATTAACCCGAGGTTTAAATACAAAAAAATCTTTACATTATATCAAATTTAATCGTAAATTTAGTTTTATCATAAACAGGCTGAATTTTTGCTGAAGGAGTACATATGAATAACAACGAATTCAGGAAATATGCGCATGAATTGGTTGACTGGATAGCGGATTATATTGAAAACATAGATAAATATCCGGTCATGTCGTTAGCCAAACCTAAAGATATAATTAACCAGCTTCCAACGGACGCCCCGCAAACAGGGGAGCCGTTTGAAGATATATTCAAAGATTTTCAGGATATTATACTTCCCGGAATAACACACTGGCAGAGCCCTTCCTTTTTTGCTTATTTTACGGCTAACAGCAGTAATCCATCGCTGCTTGCAGAGATGCTAACTGCTGCCATTGGTGCTCAGTGTATGGTATGGCAGACCTCACCTGCTGCAGCAGAATTAGAAGAAAGAGTAATGCAGTGGCTTGCGAAAATGACCGGTTTACCCGAAGATTTTACAGGTGTAATTCAGGATACTGCATCTACAGCCACTCTCTGTTCGATACTTACAGCAAGGGAAAAATTTACAGATTTTAAAGTTAATGAAACCGGATTTCCTGAAAAAATTAAATTTACTTTGTATTGTTCAAGCGAAACACATTCATCAATCGAAAAGGCTGTAAAGATCGCAGGTTTTGGTAAAAATAGCCTGCGGAAAATTGAAGTTGACGAAAACTTTGCCGTAATTCCGGATAAATTTGAAGAAACGGTCAAATCGGACATGAATAAAGGTTTTAAACCATTATGTTTTATTGCAACTATCGGCACAACAGGTTCAACCGCTGTAGATCCACTGAGAGCAATAGGTGAGATATGCAAAAAATACAATATATGGCTGCATGTGGACGCTGCATTTGCCGGGACGGCAATGCTGCTTCCTGAATACAGGTGGATGATCGACGGTATGGAATATGCCGATACATACGTTTTCAATCCGCACAAATGGATGTTCACGAATTTTGACTGTTCAGCTTATTATGTAAAAGATAAGGAAGCATTAATACGTACCTTTGAAATAATGCCTGAATATCTGAAAACCCCTGAGGATAAAAGAGTGAATAATTACAGAGACTGGGGCATACCGCTTGGAAGAAGATTCAGGGCTTTAAAATTATGGTTCGTTATCAGGACATACGGCATAAAAGGTTTACAGGAAAAAATAAGAAACCATATAAGCATGGCTCAGGAAATAGTAAAACGGATAAAAGAATCTGAGGATTTTGAACTGCTGGCTCCCGTTCCTTTAAATACCATATGCTTCAGGTTCAAACCTTCAGGGATAAATGATTTGGAAAAGCTGAATACAATTAATGCTAAACTGATGGAAAAACTTAATGCAACCGGTAAAGTCTATTTTACTCACACGAAGCTGAACGGCAAATATACTATCAGGTTTGTGATCGGACAGACTAATGTCACCATGGACCATGTTAACAGAGCCTGGGAACTTATTAATGATACTGCGAATACAATTAAAAAAGAGAGCCAATATTAAACAATTTATAAATTATGGTTGAATTTTATCACCTGCAGGGATCTCCTGAGAAAATCGGTAATGATTATGCTGAACAGATCAAAGATAATTATGAAAATACCGCTATTATATTTTTTAAAGATTTTATAAAAAAAACGATTTATTCCTCTCTGTCAGACTCGCCGCAACTTGCCAGAGATGCGGCATTTAAATTTGTTGAAAATTTTTATGTTAAAAGAATAATAAAAAGAATACCCGATGATGAGGTCTCATTATACAGATCGATGGCGCGTGTTTTTAAACTGCCCCTAACAACGGTATTAGGCGGTTTCGCCGCACCTGATGTGTATAATATCCTTATGGTCAAAAGCCTGTACAAAAAGAACGTTACTCCTGCTCTCGGGTGCAGTACGGTTATTGCAAAGGGCGATGCGACCTCAGAAAATAATTTTATATTTGCCCGGAACCTGGATTTTCCGGGGCTAGGCTATTGGGACCTGAACCATGCTGTACACCTTATTGAGAAAACAGGCAAGATCCCATACCTTGGTATTACATCAAAAGGCGCCTTGACCGGCGGAATTACGGGGATGAATCTCGAGGGATTAATAGTATCACTGCATTTTAACTGCTCTGTCGATATAAACTTAAACGGATGCCCGATCCTGTATATCAGCAATAAAATACTTGAAGAGGCAAGATCAATTGAAGAAGCTGTCGAAATCGTGGACAGATTTAAACGGACTTCGGGATGGACAATAAATATAGCCGATACAAAGGGTCGGACAGCAGTTTCCGTGGAAGTTTCCGCTAATAGAACCGGGATAAGAGAGATGACCGATAATACGTTCTGGAGTCTGAATAATTATACCACCGCAGAACTCAAAAAAACAGAGATACCTTCAAGTGAAACTCTTTCAAGATTGAACAATCTGAGGAACAGTAGACTTTTGGAGTTGACACTTGAACTGAACGGCAGTATTGATCCCAAAAACGCTGTAAATATCCTTTCGGATAAGTTTGACATTGAATATGACGAAATGATGTCGGTTTCGGATACAATATCTCAGCATTATAACATTTCGAGCGTTATTTTTGATATAGGAAATGATACAATACATATTGCCGACGAGGTCGCTCCTGTAAATTTATCACATGAATATAAAAGTTTTAACATTAATGACCTGTTCAGCGGTAAATTTGAGCAGACTGGGAGTATAATGAATGACTCACCCTTTCTGAACACCGAAAAATATTACGCACTGCAGAAATACATTGAATCATACAAATTCTGGTACGAAGAGAATGATCTGGATATGTCGGCAAACCTGATGCAGGATGCCGTTGACATTGACGATACCGAACCGATGTTTTACTTGATACTTGGCGGCCTGTATCTTAAAAAATTGAATTTGAATGCTGCTTTAGAGGCTTTTGAAAGGGCAGTTGATTGTTCAAAAGCTGATCTGCATATGGCAAAAAGCCTTTTCTGGACAGGTGTTGCATATGATATTCTGAAAAAACGAAGCAAAGCTAAGGACTGCTATTATAACGCAGGTACTTTACTGGGCAAAAATGATATTCTGAACATTTATATCAGAAAAGGACTAAAGTATCCTTACGGGAAGAATTCGGTAAAAAAGATAAAATTGAATTACCTGTCCGGGGATATGTTCTTTTAGCATTGAGAGTATGTGGTGATACGGATTCAATATCTCGGGATTA
>JBHPGK010000264.1:0-4009 GCA_042570605.1 Candidatus Zhuqueibacterota bacterium | reverse complement strand
ATTAATATAATAACTTGAATAGGATGCCCGCTTTCTTATTTTATCAATGACAGTATTAATACGTTCAGGGCAAATCTTGCATTTATAAAATTGCAATATTACAAGAGAGGCAATCTTGTTCATCAAAAGTAATTCATATTACTTAATCGAAGACTTAATTTCCTTTCTTTTCTCTATCATTCTAATTTCTATCTCTCTATCAACTCGAAAAAAGGAAAACCTTAAACTCCGTTAGAATGACAGATGAAAGAGAGATAGAATGATAGAGAGAGATTAAATACTGAAACTACTTTAGTTTTTCAGTAGATTTTATTAGACCAGACAGCATTTTCGTTATTTCTTCCAATTCAGCATAGACTTTTTCATAGATTTCGTTACCCAATAGACCTTTATTATTTAATATCTGAATAAGAGGAACGCATTCGAATATTGAACCCCTTGCAATAAAATAGAATTGTTTTCTGTCGTTCTTATGCCATTTTCCATTTGCTTCTGCAATATTTAAAGGCACAGATAAAGCGGCTCTCCTCCACTGATTCAAATATTCATAATCTATTTTACCTTTAATTGAGCTACATAAGCTTTCAACTTCTTCGGCAAGTTCTAATGCTTTTTTATACACTGATAAATTTTCAAAACTGAAAGTCATGTATCTTTTCCTTCTTTACTCTATCATTCTAATTTCTATCTCTCTATCAACTCGAAAAAAGGAAAACAGGAGGAAGAGGAATGATAGACAATAGAATGAAAGAATGATAGTGGGAAAAAAGGAAAACCTCGTAACCTCGGTTTTCCTTTTTTCGTACCCCTGGCAGGATTCGAACCTGCGGCCTTTGGTTTAGGAAACCACTGCTCTATCCTACTGAGCTACAGGGGCATTTGTGTGTAGTCTGTATTATTTTTAGATATACTTTTCCAGAAAACTGTCGAAGTCAAGTATTACCAGTGTATCCCCGTCTTTTTTAATAAGCCCGTCATTAATAAAATTCTTTATTGACCGCGAGATCATCTCTCTGGATGTTCCCGCCATCTTTGCAAGATCTTTCTGGGAAGGTAAATTGCGAATTTCTACTTCCTTCTTCTGGAAACATTCATCAAGGTCAACGAGCTGTAAAAGTGTGGATGCGACACGGTCTTTAGCTTTAAGTAATGACATTCTTTTAATTTGGGAATCTGCCTTACGTAACCTGCCTGTCATTTCTCTTAATATCGAAATTGATATTTTAGGATCATTTTCAATCAGTTTCATAAAATCTTCTCTTCTGATTATATAAACATTCGAATCAGCCAGAGCAGTAACAGTTGCAGACCTTGATTGTCCATCGAACAGAGACATTTCCCCAAAAAAGTCTCCGTCTTTTAAAATAGCAAAAATCACCTCTTTCCCGTCTTCACTTGTTTTCGATATTTTTACCTTACCCCGCTTTAATATGAATAGTGAGTCACCGGAGTCAGATTCAAGGAAAATGGCATCATTCTTTGAATAGTTAGCTTCGCTCGACATATCGCCGATCTTATCCAATTCATCTTCATCAAGACTTGCAAAGATCGGTACTCTTTTTAAAAGATTTACCGGCATAACCTTAATATTACCTCAAATTTATTTAAAGTTTTATAATTGTTTTAATATTTTTGTCATTATTCATTTCTATGCAATAAATTCATACTTTTGAACAATCATAATTATAAATACACCTGATGCCTTCTAATGTTAGATTTTCATCATAGATTATACTTTCATCCTTGAATTTTTCTATAAACTCCCGTGCAAATCCCCCACTAAGAATCACTTTCAAATCTTTAAAAAGATTAATTTTAATATAATCTATAATACCCTTCATTTCAAACAGTTTTCCATAAAAAAGCCCTGATTGTATATTCCCGGCAGTCGTAGTAGATATAACATGTTCAGGAAAAGTCAGGTCTGTTTTAAATAATTTTGACGTTTTTTCGATCAGTGCCCATGAAGACAATTCAATGCCGGTTGAAATCATGCCTCCAAGAAACTCATACTTATCAGAAACAAGATCATATGTAACTGCAGTGCCGAGATCTATGATCAAAACAGGTCCGCCGTACTTTTCATATGCGGCAATACAATTGCATAATCTGTCAGCACCAAGTTCCTCCGGATTAATGTTTTTCAGGTTTATATCTGTTTTGTTGGTATGATTTACAAATACAGGTCTTGTTTTCAGAAGATCATCGATTGCATCCCTGTATTTATAATCGACTTCTGGAACGACACTTGAAATATAGACACTTTTTATATCTGATACGGACAATTTTTTAAAATCAATCAGTGAACTGTATAATGCAACCAATTCATCTTTAGTTCTCTTTGAATATGTTGAAAAGGAAAATCTGTTAATTAAATTTCCGTCCTGATCAAAAACCCCGTTTGTGGTTATAGTATTGCCTATATCAATAGCAAGAAGCATCTTTAATTCCAATTCATTTCTATGGTATATAATTATTCAGACACTCTTCAAAAGTTTTAGTTTCGTCCTTGGATCTAACGACTTTCTGAAGTTCCTTAATTCTATCTCCATAAGTCTTTGCTTTGGTTTTAAAAATTATTCCCAGAGGGATTTTCTTTTTCTCTTCAATGATCTTAAATGCCTCTTGTCTTGAAGACGGATCATAAGACTCATCCAGATATACAACCTTACTTTTAATTATATCATATTGGTCTTTACCTAAAAAGGTTACGCAAGGACTTAAAACATGAATAAAAGAAAAACCTTTATGCCTGATCCCTTCAATTATCAGGTTGGTCAGGTGTTTAAAATCAAGCGAGAAGCCGCGTGCAATAAATGTCATACCGTAATTAAAGGTCATTGCCACAGGGTCCAAAGGTTCATCTATACTTCCATAGACCGATGTTTTAGTTTTAAAGTGTAGTTCTGACGTTGGAGACAATTGCCCTTTTGTAAGCCCGTAAATGTTATTATCCATTACAATATAAGTAATATCAACATTTCTTCTTGCAGTATGCGGTAAATGTCCGCCTCCAATGCTGAAACCGTCTCCATCACCACCCATTGTAATAACTGTGGTTTCAGGGCTTGCCAGCTTTACTCCGGTCGCAATCGGGACAGCTCTCCCGTGAATTGAGTTAAATCCAAAGGTATCAATATATCCCGGTAATCTGCTTGAACACCCTATACCGGAAATCATTGCCACATTTTCTTTTTTTAGTTTTAATTTTGCTAAAGCATTGTATAAAGCATTTACAACACCAAAGTCTCCACATCCGGGACACCAGACAGGTTTGAGATCTCTTTTGTACTCCTTTGGTAAAGGTCCCACATTCTTTTGTATAGATCCCATATTTTCCAGACCTCCTTTATTACTGAACTGATTTCTGTTACTGAAAATGGTTTTGCTCCACTTCTCTTTAAAAGAAATGTATCTTCAGGTATATTAAAATGACTTCTTAAGTACTTGTAAAATTGACCTGAATATGAAAGTTCAACTACAATTATTTTTTTCAAAGGTTTTAAAAACTCATCAAACTGCTGATAAGGTAAAGGATATAATATCTGCGGGATTAAAGCAGATACCTTGTATCCTTCATCATTAGCTCTTAATACTGCTTCTTTTATCGCACCTTTTGACGATCCCCAGCCAATAACACCGATTTCTGCATCATCAGGACCATACCTTCTGATAAATTTCAGGTCTGTCCTGATATCGTTATACTTCTTAAATCTTTTTTCAGTCATTTTTTCATGTATGTCAAATTGAGAAGTTGGATAGCCTCTCTCATCATGTTCAATTCCGGAAGCCAGATACTGTCCTCCTTTAATTCCCGGATGGGTTATGGGAGAGACACCACTCTGCGTATATTTATAACGAAGATATCCGTCTTTAAGTTCTTTCTTATCTGGTAGAGTCCGGTCTTCGATCTTGAATCTTTTTAAATTGATCTTCCTGATCGATTCAATCCTCTGAGGTCTACAAGTAAAATAGAGTAATTTTTGAACAGACTTTTTTCGAGAACATA
>JBHPGK010000263.1:0-4011 GCA_042570605.1 Candidatus Zhuqueibacterota bacterium | reverse complement strand
TAAAAGAGATATAGATTTTATAATAAAATTCTTCAGGAATTGTATTATTATTTTTGCCGTAATTATTTTTCTGATAGATACTGTGTACAATTACTTCAGGTCATTTGTAAAAGAAATACCGGATATAAGCTCCTTTGAATTGAATTATGGAGATATTGGGATAAGGAGGTCCCTGGTTCCCATAACAAATGTTTTCATTTTCTTTATAATACTTTCGAATATCCTTGTACCTTCTTTTAGACATTATGAAGAGTTTATTGCAGAGAAAGTGGGGATAAATTTAGTAAAAAGGAGTTATGCAAAATTTAATTACGAAAAAATAAGAGATGATATAACAAAGTATCTAAATGAGAATCCGGATCTCAGCGATAAAAACGATATGGAATTTTTACCGCCTGAGTTAGAAATTCTTAAATCACATCTTTCAGGTTTTTTAGGACCATTTAGTGATATTAAAACGAGAAGTCAGATAGCAAAGCCTTTACAGCATGGATTTTATTTTGTTATTTTAACTGCACTATTTTTCTATCTGTTTATCCCAATTGTAATTTTTGCGTTTAAAGGTGAGCATGAGATTTTCTCAGAGCGTTTAAAGCATTTAATTAACGCAGTAATCTCTTTTGTCATAAGTTATTGTATTTATTATCTGTTGGAAGAGTTTTATTATCTTCGTACGGATAAATTAGTAACTCAGAGCGCAATTTTTTTAATAACTTTTCAATTTATTCAAAACATTTTAAACAGTAAAAAATTAAAAAACATCAAATCAAGAAAAAAGAATATGTAATCTGTTTAGGGTACCTAAGTTTAATTTTGTAATCCTCAGGAACTACATTTCCATGTTTTATGTTCATAAATTTGAAACCTGTTTTTGTCAAATACTAAAAGGAATAAATAAAATGACAGATCTATCGACCGAATATATGGGGCTTACTCTCAAAAATCCTATAGTTATAGGGAGCAGCAGCCTGACAAATACCGTAGAAAAGATCAAAAGGCTTGAAGAAGCCGGTGCCGGAGCAGTTGTCCTGAAATCCCTTTTTGAAGAACAGATCAGGGCAGAAAAAGGGGCGTTAGAGCATGATACAGCTTTATTTACGCATCCGGAAGCTTATGAATATATCGATAAAATGAGCATGGAACTGGGGCCTGAGAGTTATCTGAAGCTTATAAAAGACGCTAAGGAATCAGTTTCAATTCCGGTAATAGCAAGTTTGAACTGTACCTCTTCAAGATGGTGGATAGATTATGCAAAAAAGATAGAATTAGCCGGAGCGGATGCCCTCGAGCTGAACATATCCTTTACTCCAGGTGATTTCAGAAAAAGCAGCGTTGAGATCGAAAACCTGTATTTTGATATATTTGAAAAAGTTAAAAGGCATATAGATCTGCCCGTAGCGGTCAAAGTTGGCCCATTTTTTACAAATTTTGGTTCAGTAGCTGCTGAGTTTTGCAAGAGAGGTACTTCAGCCCTCGTTCTGTTTAACCGTTTTTACCAGTTCGATATCGACATTAACAGACTCGAAATTAGCGGCGGCATAAGGATGAGTTCCCCGCAGGAAATGGAGCAGTCCCTGAGATGGATATCCCTCCTGTCCGGTAAGATCATGTGCGACCTTGCAGCTTCAACGGGGATTTTCGATGCAGCCGGTGTCATCAAGCAGCTTCTTGCCGGTGCAAAAGTTGTTGAGATCGTCTCAACCCTGTTCATAAACGGGATTGACAATGTTAAGGTCATTCTTAAAGATATTGAAAAATGGATGACAGACCATAAATTCACAAGTATTGACCAGTTCCGTGGTAAATTGAACCAGCTTGAAAGCGAAAATCCGGAAATGTACGAGCGGCTTCAGTATATTAAAGCGATCGTCGGTGTTGAGTAATTCATTTTAAACTTCAGTATTTCAGGTGTACCTCCTATTTAAAAACCACCCACAATATTTACTTGGTTATAAGGTTTCTCTTATTGATAATGTAAATACTTAGGAGAAATATTAGCCTTAAAAATAATTTAAATGAAGATGTCATTATCCGCCAGAGGTGGATCAGCCTTTGGCTGACGAGGAGCGAAGCGACGTTGTAATCTGCCTGTTATTTTTGATTGGTTTTAATGGTAGTAGATTGCGACGCTGCGCTCGCAATGACAGCCATTACTAAAAAATGGGAATTGCATAATTTTATTCCCTCTTTCCTCTTGAAAAATTCCGCATATAGCGATATATTATGTCATCTTAACAAAAATATCTACATTGAGCAGTAAGCAGTATGTTAATTAATCTGAAAAATCTGGTAGAGTCCCTTCTTCCTGATAAAGCGAATTATATATTTGGATTTGCAGATTTGACGGGACTGCTTAACGAGAAATACAGGGGATTTGATCACGCTGTTGTCATTGGGAAAAAGCTCGACAGCGATATTATAGACCGCATAGCCGACGGACCTACACTTGATTATTATGAACATTATAACGCTGTAAACAATAATCTGTTAGATACTGCAGAAAAGATTGCAGAGGGATTGAGGGCGGCCGGAGCCGCATCTACAACTGTAAGGCCAACTTTCCTTGATTCCGAGATAGATGACGATTATTACAAAACCCTCACAACAGATTTTTCACATAAAATGGCGGCTACCAGGGCAGGTCTGGGATGGATAGGAAAAACCGACCTGCTGATCTCTGAAAAGTTTGGACCGGGGGTGCGGTTCGCAGCAGTATTAACTGATTTTCCCCTGGAAAATATATATCCGCCTGTAAATAAAAGTAAATGCGGGAAGTGCAGTATCTGTGTGGACAGGTGCCCGGCAGACGCCGCCAATGGGGAATTGTGGGATATTGATGTATTCAGGGATGAATTTTATGATCCCTTTAAGTGCAGGGATAAAGCGCGTGAGCTGACTCGTAAGAATTTCGGAAAAGAGGTTAGTTTATGCGGGATCTGCATCTCTGTATGCCCGGTAGGGAAAAAGCAATAAATTCTGTCATTGCGAGGAATCCCGAGTCCTCAGGATGACGAAGCAATCTGTCGGAATAGGAACAGTCACGGAGTGGTCCGTGACTACCGAGACAAGGCGCATAGAGCCAGACGACATAAGTGTCATTCCCGTGAAAACGGGAATCCAGGGGGGGATGAGGTGCAAGAGTACAGGTTTTCTTTTGCAAGTAGCATTAACATCTTCTCTCGTTCCAATGATCTGCGTTGGAACAAGAAATGAATTACGAATACAAAACGGAGAGTTTTATGAAAAACATTATAAAATATGCAATTATTTTAACCTTATTCATTCTTTCATGCGCAAAACAATACGATTATGACGTTATTATCCGCGGGGGGACCGTTTATGACGGCAGCGGTTCTGCACCGGCGATCACCGACATCGGTATAAAGGGTGACATTATAAAGGAAATAGGTCCCCTTGGCGGGAAAACCGCAGAGACAGAGGTCAATGCGGAAGGGCTCGCTGTTGCACCCGGTTTTATTAATATGCTGAGCTGGGCTACAACATCATTGATAAAGGACGGACGCTCGATGGCTGAAATTAAGCAGGGAGTTACACTGGAAATTATGGGTGAAGGCAACTCAATGGGACCACTTACTGATAAGATGAAAGAAAATATGCTGAAAAGACAGGGTGATATTAAATACGATATAGAGTGGACAACCCTGGGAGAATACCTTGAATACCTTGAAAAAAGAGGAGTTTCCACTAATATCGGCTCATTTGTCGGGGCAACTACCGCCCGTATCAATGTGCTTGGTTATGAAGACAGGGCACCCAATTCGGAAGAATTGAAGAAAATGATCGATATCGTGCGGCAGGCGATGGAAGAGGGTGCTTTTGGAGTTTCATCAGCTCTTATATATACACCCGGGTTTTATGCAAAAACCGGCGAACTGGCTGAGCTTGCAATAGCATCAGCAGAATACGACGGAATGTACATTTCTCATATGAGAAGCGAAGGGGATAAGTTATTAGAAGCTTTTGATGAATTTTTAGATATTGCCCGGCTTT
>JBHPGK010000262.1:0-4021 GCA_042570605.1 Candidatus Zhuqueibacterota bacterium | reverse complement strand
CAGTAACAGCAGGATAATACATCACTGTATAGTATCAATAGGGGATTACGGAAAAGAGGAAAGCGCCGATATAATAATACCTTATTTTAAACATGAGAGACAGGAAATAGTAAGAGCAGCCGTTGAGGCAGCAGGCAAGCTAAAAAACGAAAAATTAATAAAACATCTAAAAGATGTCTATAATCAGGAAATGGACTTTATTGACAGAATAGCGGTTGTGGAATCTCTCTGCAGAATGAAGAACAGGATTAAAGCAAAAGAAGCATTAAATGGCCTTCTTGTCAATGAGACCATGCCCTTTGTTAAGAATTTTTTAGTTAAAAACAAAAACAAATTGGAGTAGGACAAAAAAATGGAAATAAAAAGAATATTTTACGTTTTTATTACAGTCATATTTGTTGTGTTATGTTGTAAAAATTCAACTGAACCGGAAATTAATATACGTGAATATATCATAACTCAAATACATGGAATGACAGTTGAAGAATTTGCATATAGGTATTATGAAGCACCGGTGGTAGAAAGAATAAAATTGGAAAATTATAAAATAGGCAGTGCTGATTATAAAGGACAGGTTTTATTAAGAGATATAGGATGGCTGGATATAAAACCTTTTTCAACTGATGGTGATAAATTTATAGTATATACTTTAGATATATTTGATAAATATGAACATTTGTGGTTCAGGATTCAAGATATTACGAAAGATCAAATAGAAGGTGTTTTTGCTGCCTGTGGGAGTACTATTGATCCATTTCTTGTAGAATTTTCGGGTTCTTCACAAAAAGAAATCAAAAATTAGAGGAGAAAAACAATGAAAAAAAATAAATTAATATTTTCCTGTATTTTTATTATAATGTGTTTAATCCCTGCACATTTATTTTCACAAGGGTATAACGGCACAATCTTAGTATATTATAATGGAGATTTTACTGATCCGTTTGATCAAGATGGAGAATGGGATCATCTTGATCCGGATGATATAAAATCTGCGGTTACGGCTAAGATCATCCAGCATTTTCAAACCCAATTCGGTATTAGTGTTACAGATAATACTAACGATTCATGGCATTTGAAAATTGACATAGGCGGCCCATCACCAGGAACATATTTTGGTTATGCTTTTGCAATAGGTGATTATATAGACCAGAGCCCTACTACGGCAAGAGTATACAGCGAGGAATTTTCTGAAAAAGCTAAATTTCAAGATTCCGATGCAACAGTTGCAAGAATATCGAATGCCATTGCAGGAACAGCAATTCACGAACTCGCTCATAAATTTAATTGTCGTCATCCTCACTGTTTTGACCATTATGATACAGATTATCCCGATTGGCTTGACGGAAGTTATTATCCACTGGAACCAGATGTTTTGCTTTCTAATGGTGTGGTTGATGACGAAATTCATCACCCTCATACACATTTTATGGCCTCATGTGTAGGCGCTGAATGGATATCATTAGACGAAAGAGCAGAATCTCGGCATTTTTCTGATCATAGTATAAACATTATTAATTTAGCAAAAAATGGATACATTACACCCTCACAAAATATGGCTTGGGGACTGCCAAACCGTACTTTTACACAGGGAGGTGTAATACAGATAAATGCAGGGAAAGATTTCAAATTTGCAGGTGCGTCATATACTCATAATATGAATAATTATCATATTTATGCTTACGGTTCATTCAGTTCTTTGGCAGACTTCGAAAACTTACCGGGTCCCAACAATTTAAGCGTGGAAAGTGTTAACAGTCCTCCAAGAATGTATTTAAGCTGGGATGCGGTTACTTTTGCGTCCAATTACAATATTTATAGAAAAGTTGGAGGCGGCAGTTTTTCATTGTTGACAAATACCGGCTATACATCTTATTATGATTCAGATATTGACCAGCAAGCGACATTATATACATATTATATAAAATCATACAGATCCCAAGAATGGAATTCTTCTTCGCAGGAATCCGAGACTTCACCGGGTCCATTAACAGGTAATATCTCGTACGATGTTACTCCTACTGAAAATGATTGGGTTTATTTTACAGCAAATGTTACCTCAGGTTTTGGAAGTGGAAGTTATTCTTATGATTGGTATCGCGCACCTGACGTAGGAGGTAATCCGGGAACATGGTCATCTATCGGTGGTGGTACACAGACTATTTATTTTAAATGTTCTGTTTGGCCCTTTCATCTAAAATGTGATGTTGATGATAATACTTATACTTTATTTTCAGGTACTATTCAAAGCTCATATGGTACAGCAAAAAGAGGTTTCTTAACTCATGGTAAAGGAATACCGGCAAGTTTCGGAATTGCTCAAAACTATCCCAATCCGTTCAATCCCGATACAAAGATAAACTTTCAACTGCCGGAAGCCGCAAGAGTTACGCTCAAAGTGTATGATGTAAGCGGCAGGGAGGTTGCCGAACTTGTGAACGGAAATATGAATGCTGGTTATCATTCGGTTACATTTAATGCACATGAACTTCCCAGCGGTGTTTACATTTACAAAATCAAGGCGGGTAAATTTATCGAAACAAAGCGAATGATATTGATGAAGTGACCACCGCCATACATAATTGGTGAGGCAGCACAATATTAAATGGCTGGTTTTTATCATCAGACCAATCTTTGAACAAGGGGTCATGACCCCTTGTTCAGTGTTTACTGTATTTGAATAGCAGGCTGTATTATTTTCGCCGGGTGATCACCCGGTGACACCTCCGCTAAATCAAAATTAATTTAAAGAGGACATTGAGCAATGTCCTCTCCTTTTTAATACACTTTCACTTAAATTGGCGGTCACGGAATTTTAATGAGCAAAGTCGTATTACCATTCCGTGACCGTATACAGGAATAGGTTTTTTATAAGGGCGGGTTTATATGCCAAACAGACTGCGTTAACACTGGAAAAAAGCATAATATTCGTCTGTCATTATCCTCCAGAGGCGGATCTACCTCTGGTAGACGAGGGAGTCCCATTTTCTGGGACGACCAGCCTGTCCCTCCAAAGGCGTGGGAACTGATCCCCCCGAGTTCTCGGAGGGAGAATTGAAGAATCTGACCTCGAAGATTTTATAAACAGTGACTATTCGTCATTTTTATCGTCTATATTAAATGAAGGGGAAATATCAATGAAGATTTTATTGAAAACACTTTTCCTGCCGTTTGTTTTTGTACTTTGCTGTTCACCATCTTCACCTTCGGGGACATATTTATATGAGATCACAGAAGTAGGCGGTAATCCAATATCAGAATGGATCGAAGCAGTAGAGGCTCATTATATGGATTTGGGTTTAGTAAAAATGGATTATCCTCTTGAAATTGAATTTGAAGGTCTCACTCCCAGACAGACAACGAAATTGAAAGGGCGGGTTAGGTTTCTTAAAAGCGGCTGGTTTGATATTCAAAGGTGGTATGATGATGATACCGGTTTTAGAGTTGCTACATTCCCCTCCGGCTCTATTTCTTTTTCAAGTGATACTGTTTTTATAGATTACAGTTTTAGGGATTTAAAAATTACTTTTGAGAGCATAAAAGGAGGTTTCTATTATTTTTTAGATAGACAATCGATAGATATATTATGGGATTCTGCAATACCATTTTCAGCCGTAAGAAAAAAATAAACTGAAAAGACATAAAGGTATGGTTTTCCTCCGGAGGATTATTTCCCATAGAATCAATTTCTTATCTTCGTGTCTTTGTGTCTCCGCTTCTCAGCGTCTCTGTGGTTTACTTAACGGACAGCACAATGTGCTGTCCCTACAGAATTATATTCTTTTCTTCGTGTCTTAGAGTCTTCGTGGTAAATAATAAGGGCGGTTCAAGAACCGCCCCCTACATAGTTAATTCCTTTCTTTTATCACTCATATGCCGGTACACAAACAAATATATTCTGAATCGGCAGAAATGTCAATATTCTCTCAACCTCAAAATTTGTTTCGTATATTCTTCTTAATGAAGTCCGCAGCGAGTATTTAGCTTTATCAGCCGGAGGGGAATGTAGCAACTCTAAAACCGG
>JBHPGK010000261.1:0-4028 GCA_042570605.1 Candidatus Zhuqueibacterota bacterium | reverse complement strand
ATATGGGAAGGACTGAAGGAGGAATTGTTGCGATAGTACCGGGAAACGGCAGCGGATTTCAGGTTGGTGATTCAGTAAATGTATTGATTAACGGAGTCTCAGGACAAACTTTAAGGAGTATTAAAATATGAGATTCAAGATCATTATAATATTGATAATATCAACTGTATATAATATAAATGTAAATGCTCAGGAAATAAATCTCAATAATCTCCCGGATTTAGAGGAATACATTAAATTTTATGAGAGCGGTTTGATTACCCGGATACAGAGAGAGCTGCCTTATATTGAAGAGAAATACGGTACTACACCGGAAACAATGTTCTTTAACGCTGTTCTTGAGGAAAACGGGGATAATGCTTTAGCGATATACAGCGAGATATTGAGGAATTTCCCTGAATCTCCTGTTGTTGAGCATACTCTTTTCCGTGTGGGGCAATTTAATTTCGCAAAGGAGCAGTTTCATACAGCAAAAAGGTATTTTCTTGAATTGATGGAAAAATATCCCGAGACCAGGTATTTTGCCCGGGTACAGGATTTTCTTTACTCAATTGATAATAACCTGCAACTGATGCCGGAGAGAGCCCAGCAGAATGATCAGGACAATATCAAACCGGAAGAAGAATTCGTTGTTCAATTCGGTGCTTATTCAATTATTAATAATGCGAGGCATATGAAGGAACACCTCCAGAATTCGGGGTATACTAATATTGAAATCATTAAACATATTGTTGGAAACAGTGTTCTGTATAAGGTTTGGCTCCGGGGTTATAAAAACAGAAGTGCTGCACTTATTGATGCGGAAAATATAAAGTCCCGCTACAAATTTGGTTACACGATATTTGTAAATAAATGATCTTTTCTTATGGTTAATTTAACTCCCTTAATGGAACAATATCATCGTATTAAGAACCAGCATCAGGACGCAGTTCTCCTGTTCCGGATGGGTGATTTTTACGAAATGTTTTACGATGATGCAAAGACGGCAAATAAAGTTCTTGGAATTACATTGACTTCAAGGGCTCATGGTAAAAGTGCGAATGTGCCCTTAGCCGGCTTCCCTTATCACAGCCTGGATGGTTATCTGTCGAAACTCCTTAAAAGCGGCTGCAGGGTTGCTATCTGTGAGCAGGTGGAAGATCCGAAACTTACGAAAAAGATCGTTAAGCGAAAAGTCATTGAAAAGATATCACCAGGGACAATACTTTCCGAATCGATACTGCACAAAAAAAGCAACAACTATATTATATCAATATATAATAGCAATAATGAGACCGTTGGTTTTGCCGCAATAGATTATTCAACGGGTGAGTTTTTTACCGGGGAAGGCTGTTTTGCCGAGGTAAAAAATTACATCGAGCTTTTATCTCCTTCGGAAGTCGTCATCCCATTTGGAAATGAGAATGAAATAAAGCAGAGATTCTCAAATACATTCAATGCTGTTTTCTCGACGATCGACGATTATAATTTTACCTACGATTATTCATACCAGGTACTTGTTCAGCATTTCAATACTCCTTCAATGAAAGGTTTTGACCTCGATGACTGCGGACAGGCGGTATCTGCTTCAGGAGCCCTGCTGAACTATATCAAGAAAAATCAGATGTCGGAGATAACGCATATTAATAAGGTACGCAGAATTCAATTCTCTGAATATATGATCCTCGACAGGTCAGCCAGGCAGAACCTTGAATTGATAGAAGGTAATGATCCGTTTTTCAAAGACAGGAGTCTTTACAGGATACTGGATCATTCCCTGACATCAATGGGAGGAAGGAAACTAAAAAAGTGGATACTGCATCCTCTAAAAAGAATTGATGGAATTCAATTCAGGCTGGATGGAGTTGATGATCTTTATTTAAGGAAAAAAGAGCTCAAAGACCTGGAGATAGTACTGAAGGACGTCAGTGACCTGGAAAGGCTGGTATCGAAAATTAGTACCAATAAAGCAAACGGGCGTGACCTGATAGCATTGAAGAACAGCGTTAAAATTATTCCGGAGATAAAAAAGGTAATTTCAAAATATGGGTCGGGCATTATTAAAGACATATGTAAAAACCTGTCTGATTTTCAAAAGCTGACTGAAATTCTTGAACAGACCATTGTCGAAAATCCCCCCATATCGATAAAAGAGGGCGGGGTAATAAAAAGCGGATATAACAGTGAACTGGATGAACTGAAAGACATGGTTTTTTCAAGTAAGGACTGGATCGTGAAATTCCAGAAGCGCGAAAGGGAAAGAACAGGTATCAATTCACTGAGAGTAAATTTCAACAGGGTTTTCGGCTATTATATTGATGTCACCAAAACCAATCTGGATAAGGTTCCTGATGATTATATCCGCAAACAGACACTTGTTAACTCTGAACGGTTTATAACCGAAGAATTGAAAAGATATGAAGAAAAAGTAATTTCCGGAGAGGAAAAGATCAACGCGTTGGAATATGAACTGTTCATGGAGATCAGGGACGGAGTGAAAGACTATATTACAGAGGTCCAGGACAATGGTGAAAAAATAGCAGTGCTCGATGCCCTTTACAGTTTTGCAAAAGCAGCGATCGAAAATAAATTTGTTAAACCGGAAGTGACCGTAAACAGCGAGATAAATATAAAAGCCGGGAGGCATCCGGTGGTTGAACTGTATATGCCTGAAGGAGAGAAATTTATCCCGAATGATATTACAATTAATAATGAAGAATTTATCCATATAATCACCGGTCCGAATATGGCGGGCAAATCAACGTTCATTAGACAGGTCGGTTTAATTGTCTTAATGGCACAGATCGGATGTTTCATCCCGGCGAAGAGCGGCAGCATATCCGTTGTTGACAGGATATTTACCAGAGTTGGCGCTTCCGACAGAATTGCCAGCGGTGAGAGTACATTCCTGGTCGAAATGAATGAACTTGCGATTATCCTGAATAACGCCACAAATAAGAGTCTTCTTCTTTTAGATGAAATAGGCAGGGGGACTTCTACATTTGACGGATTGTCCATAGCGTGGGCAGCCGTTGAATATATTCATGAAAAGAAAAATATTTCCGCGAAAACTCTTTTTGCCACTCATTACCATGAATTGACAGATATGGAAAGAATATATAAAGGAGTAAAAAATTACAATGTCAGTGTCAAGGAGTGGGGGGAAGAGGTGATTTTCTTAAGGAAGATAGTAAAAGGGGGCGCAAGTAAAAGTTTCGGTATTCATGTCGCCAAGATGGCAGGAATACCCGGTGAGGTAATTGAGCGGGCTCGGGAAATTCTCTCCAACCTTGAGGCTAATGAACTTACTCCAAATGAATACCCCAAACTTGCATTAAAGGCTGATGATGTAAACAGGACAGGCGGTTCTTTTCAAATAACTCTTTTTTCTCCGGAGGAGAATATGGTCAGGGACGAGCTAAAAAAGATAGCTCCCGATAAGCTTACACCACTCGAAGCGCTAAATATTATTTACAAATTGAAGAAATTGACGGGGAAAGGCTGAAAATACATTCAGTCTGATTTTTCATATAAACCATTGAGGGGTAGAGACATGCCCTACGGGGGACAGCATGGCATGTCTGCCGTATGATATGATCAGATACTGGTCGGAGTAAAGACGCAGCATGCTGCGTCTCTGCATTAAATAAAGACGGATCGTAGTACTTGCCGTCATTCTGAGCGTAACGAAGTGAAGCGAAGAATCTCATGGCTATTGAATATGGGTTGAAAAAGACTCACGATTGTGGGTGTTTGCCTACACAATAACAGTTATCCTGCTGCGTCCTTCCCCCAGTAAACGGGACGGAATTTCTCGCAATGGCAGAAGCAGATTGTGTCATTCCCCCCGAGAACTCGAGGGGGGCATCTCATGGAATTTGCACTTCATGGGTGTAGATTGCCACGTCATCCCGATCCCGCTTAGCGTGATGGGATTCCTCGTTGATCCGCCTCTGGCGGACAACGACAGCAGGTGGTCGGTGTAAAGACGCAGCATGGAGTCTGTCGGAAAATTGGATTATGGCGCCCATATCTTAGTCGTATTCCGA
>JBHPGK010000260.1:0-4105 GCA_042570605.1 Candidatus Zhuqueibacterota bacterium | reverse complement strand
TGGTTTTATCTGCTTTCAGCCAGTCATTTTCAAAAACAAATTTGATAGGATCTTTGGAGAAATCGTGTTTTGAATCCGGCGTTTTTTCACAGACCATGTCCATATGTCCCTGAACAACTACTGCCCCGGATTTTTCATACCCTTTGGAGCCGGGTACCTTGATCACAATATTTGCAATAGCTATGGGACTGGTTTTTGCTTTAGACAAGAACTCAGCTCATCCGCCTTTAGAACTGCTTTTCACAGTTGATGAAGAAACTGGTTTAGTAGGTGCTACGGAACTTAAATCCGGCTTCATTGACGGTAAGATCCTGCTGAATCTTGATTCTGAGGATGAAGGGATATTTACTGTCGGTTGTGCCGGCGGAAAACACACATTTGTGGACTTGCAGCTCAAGTATACAGACGCACCAAAAAAATACAATCCTTGCTCTATTAAAGCCGGGGGGATGAAAGGGGGACACTCAGGAGTTGACATTAAAGAAGAACGCGCAAACGCTATCATTATTTTGACCAGAGTTTTATCCCTTATCGAAGATGATATTAGAATAGTCTATATAAATGGAGGAACTGCTCACAACGCAATTCCGAGAGATGCAGAGGCTGTCATTTTTGTTTCGGAAGACAGGGAAAAAGCTGTTAAAAAAGTTGTCAAAGATTTTGAAAAAACAGTGAAAATCGAATTTGCAAATACTGAACCGGACCTGAAGCTCAACTTAAGTTCTTTCAAAGATATTAAAGATGACCGCGCAATGACAACAGAAACCACAAAAAAGGTAATCGATCTGATTTTGGCTATGCCGCACGGTGTGATAGGAATGTCAACTGATATAGAAGGGCTTGTGGAGACTTCAAATAACCTGGCAAATGTAAAAGTGGAAGATGGAATGTTAAAAGTTCTGTCGAGTCAGAGAAGCTCGGTCATGTCGAAATTATTTGAGATTTCAGGTAAGATCGAATCAATAGCGAAGTTAGCAGGTGCGGTATACGAAACAAGTAAAGGATACCCGGCATGGCAGCCGAATATGGATTCTCCGCTGCTTGATAAATGCAAAAAACTTTATAAGAAAATGAACAAAAAAGATTCGGTCATTGAGATCATTCATGCAGGTCTGGAATGCGGTATCATCGGATCAAAATATCCCGGTATGGACATGATATCGTTCGGTCCAACAATTAAAAATCCCCATTCCCCCGATGAAATGATAAACGTTGAAACTATCGGTATGGTATGGGATTTCTTTGCAGAGCTATTGAAATCTTTAAAATAATATCCAAGGTTTTTTCCTGATTATTAAAGGGTGGCGCAATTGTCACCCTTTTTTTGTTGCTTTCTGGAATTCAGTTATTATATTTCAATATATAGGCGATAATAATAATGTTTATAATCTGTTACTTTTTCAATTGTTAATCGTCTTTATTATATACTTCAAAATTTGTAAATATTTTTATTAGAAAATCAGGAGGAAAAAATGAAAAGGTCTGCCGGTTTTTTCATTGCATTATTTCTGGTTTTTCTTATGTGTTCCTCTTCAACTGATATTAGCTCTTCAAGCGGTCTCGTGACTGTAGAAATCAGCTTTACAGAAAGTATCAGTAATCTTGATGTTGATAATGACATTAAAATAAAGCTTTTACAGGATGACTTAGTAATAAAAACAGAATATCTGTTATGGCACGAAAATGAATATAAATTAAATTTAAATATCGAACCGGGTGAAAATTACCAGATACAGGCTTTCGCTTATAAGAACGACGATATGCAATTTAAAGCCGAGACAGATGTATTTGACATAGTTCCGGGAGAAAGAAAGTCATTTGAATTACAATTAGGGCAGATAATTTATTTTGAGGTTTCAATTAATTCGGCTTATGTACTGGTTAACCAGCCGTTCAGCATTACAATAAAAGCAGTTGATATAAACGGAAGCATAAAAACTGCATTCAATAATGAGGTATCTATTTCTGATGAGACCGGTACATTATCCCCGGATGAAGTAATATTAATAAACGGTTCCGCCAGCTTATATGTAACAGTATCGGGACAATTTTCAGACAACAAGATCAAAGTTTGTTACGGTTCGTATTTTAATTACAGTATTTTTTTTGATGTATTTTCCCCGCCGGAGATAAGCGGTGATCTTGCTAAAACAAAGATCGTTTTCTTCTCTGCAAGACCGACTCATAGCCAACTGTATACCATGAAACCTGACGGTACAAACGAAACACAGATCACATTTAACTCTTATCACAGCAGGTATCCCTCATGGTCACCTATCGGGGATAAAATTGCATTTTGTGCAAGAGCAGGCGAAGGAGACTGGGATATTTTCATTATAAACAATAATGGCTCAAGCCAGACTAGAATAACGTATTACAGCTCGACTGATGAAGTTCCTTACTGGTCACCGGACGGTTCACAGATCGCATTTTCATCATATATGTACCCTTCCTCAATTAGAGACCTGTATAAAATTAACATAAACGGTACAAACCTGATAAAATTAACACTATCAAATTGTGTAGACTGCAATCCATGCTGGTCGCCTGATGGCTCAACAATTGCATTTGGTTCTGATAGAGATGGCCTTAATCAAATATTCAGGATGAATACTGATGGAACAGATATCACAAAACTGACCAATCTGCAGGCAAGCTGTCATTATCCGCGGTATTCACATGATGGACAGAAGATCTTATTCTTAACAAGGAAAGACAATTATTATGATATAAACGTGATGAATTCCGACGGCACAGGATTAACCAGATTAACAGACAATTATTTTGATAACACACTGCCTTCATGGTCACCTGATGACTCAAAAATAGCATTTTCAACAAACAGAGATGGAAATTATGAAATTTACTTCATGAATTCAGACGGTTCAGATCAGACAAGGATCACTTTCAATACGTACGGAGATTATGCTCCTTCCTGGTCTCCTTTCCTAAATTAATTATTAAAGAGGAGGTTAATTATGATAAAAAACCTTCTTATTACTGTTTGTTTTTTTGTTTTATCTTCTGCCTGTTCGGATAATCCCGTCGATCAACAGGAAATAATGGAAAACACAAAAATCGTTTTCTTTTCGGACAGAGATGTGCACAGCCAGATATATATAATGGATTCGGACGGACAGAACCAGATGGTAATAACTCAGAACGGCAAAAACAGCAGATTTCCGTCCTGGTCACACGACGGGACTAAACTTACCTACTGCACTCGCGAACCTGACGGCAACTGGGAACTTTACACTATAAATGCGGACGGTAGCAATGAAACCCGGTTAACCTACAGTGAAGAATATGAAGAAAGACCATTCTTTTCATACAACGGGTTTAGATTGATATTCCTGTCAACATTTACGGACTATTATGGAATCTGGTGTGTCTGCACAATGAATATTGACGGAACAGATCTAGTCAGATTAACAGGAACAGATCATTCAAACTCCGGTCCGCAATGGTCTCCTGACGGTTCAAAGATAGCTTTCCACTCTTTCAGAGACGGCAACTGGGAAGTCTATGTCATGAATTCTGACGGAACGAATCCGGTAAATCTGTCCAATAATCCAGCTCTGGACTATTCACCTGCCTGGTCACCTGATGGAAGCAGAATAGCTTTTACTTCTGAAAGAGACGGTAATTATGAAATCTATATTATGACATCCAGCGGAGCTGATTTGACAAGATTGACATTCGATTCTGATCAGGATAATTTTTCTTCTTTTTCTCCCGATGGAAATAAAATTGTGTTTCATTCAAACAGAGATGGTGACTACGATATATATACTATCGACATTGACGGAAAAGACCTGAAAAACATATCCAACACACGGTTTCCCGATATGGCTCCGGCCTGGTCTCCTTTTTTAAAATAATTGTCAAAATATTGTAAATTTCTTATATTACCTGAAATAATCTCAACAACAGGGAGAGCATATGTTTTTTCTTGAAAAAGTTCAATTGGGGAAAATATTACCATTTTTACCTATATTTATCGTATTTATTGTATTTTGCTCAGAAGAGATCAAATGGCAGCCTGCTGAAGGACCTCTTTTTACAAGGTGGGCTAAAGAAGTTTCACAGGATAGCGTTCTTTCAG
>JBHPGK010000259.1:0-4112 GCA_042570605.1 Candidatus Zhuqueibacterota bacterium | reverse complement strand
AAAAAACCGGTAACGCTTGATAATCTCGATAAAGAAAATGCTGCTTTTTTCATATCTGAATTCATAGAAGAATTTGACCCAAAAGATATTGAACCTGTAATGGGCCGTCTGTCTAATTTTAAACCACCTGAAAAGCCCGGAATTTTTCCTGCTATAATTTACAAAAACAATAGAAATTTCTTTTCCCATATCTCCGAAGACATAAGATTTCATCTTGATCCAATTATAAATTTTGATTATAAACGGATAGCCGCTGATTCAGTTGACGGGAAAAAGAATTTATATCGATACACAAATGGTTTTAGAATCCGGGGTAATTTTGGTAAAAACCTCGGTTTTTATGCCGATTACAGGAATACCAAAGAATGGGGAAAGAGTTATCCGAAGGATTTTGTCATTTCCCTTGACGGGCTTGGTTTTGTAAATGGTTATGGAAAACATATCTATCATGATGAAACTATTGCATATCTGGTGGGAGGTTTCCCTCTCTTTGAGATAGAGATAGGAAAAAATATAAACAAATGGGGACCCGGAAGACATGGCAATCTGAGTTTGTCTGATAATGCTACTTCATATGATCAAATAAAATTCAAGACAAAGTTTTGGAGATTTAAATTTACAAGCGTTACCGGTTTTTTGCGTTCCTACCCTACAATTACACAAGAAAATACGGTAAAACAGAACGATCAGGAATATTCCCGTGAAATGCATTCAAAGAAGTATTTAGCGGGCCACAGACTCGAAATTGCCGTTTCCGATAATTTTGATGCCGGAATTACAGAGGTAGTTATATATGGCGACAGGGGACTGGAGTTCACTTATTTGAATCCAATTATGTTTTACCGTTCAGCAGAGCACTATTTAGGCGATATGGATAATGCCACAATGAGTGTGGATTTTAGCTGGAATTTTGTGAAAGGATACAAAATATATGGTGAATTTTTCCTCGATGACATTTTTATAAGCAGAATTGGATCAAAATGGTATGGAAACAAATTCGCTTATCTTGGCGGGATATTTATAACAAATCCGTTGAAGCTTAAAAACTCGGAGTTATTGTTTGAATATGCGCGGGTGAAACCTTTTGTCTATACGCACCATTATCCGATAAATGTTTTTAAACATTTCTCAACTCCTCTGGGTTATTTTACCGGACCAAATGCAGAAGATTATTATCTTCTGTTCACACGGTACTTTTCAAGAGAATCCAAGATTTCCTTCGAGTATGAACTTAAGAGGCATGGAAAAAACTACACTGATAAGAATATCGGCGGCGATCTGAATTTGGGACATCAGTGGGAAGATCCTACACAGGTCGGTTTTCTGGAAGGAATTGTTGAGACTACACAAAGTTTCCGGTTTAATTTTACATATGATATATTCAGGCATTACTATTTGTCTGTTTCTTTTGGGCGTGAAATATATAAAATAGAGAAGAAGAAAATTAACTCAAGTATATTTCAAGCAGGATTTAGTATAAACTATTAATTTAGTGTAAGTTTTACAGTAGGTGGAGAATTGCCGGGTGAACTTGTTCTTTTTGTTAAAAGGGGTAATTTTAATATTTAGATTTTCTAAAAAGACCGGTCATTTCTAAAATCCGGACAAATGTAATCGAGACCACTTTTTTAAATAATATTAAAATATACCGGGGTGTCAGGGCTGTTCCCTGCAAGAAAAGCAAAATACTGACAACTGCAAGTTTTACGGCATTTAACTGTTTTTGAAATAATACAGGAACATCATTAAATTCACCAATCAATAGATTTTTCATTGGTGGTTTGAATTTAAACCAACTGAAATCTTCTTTTATGAGCATTCTACTTTTTGCCTGTTTTTCCAATATAGTTCCCGGATAAATTTTCATACCGATAGAAGTTGAATACAGATCAATCAAATTCTTATGTTTTTTCAGCCATTTAATATCTGCCATGCAGTCTTTGAAAGTCTCATCAAAGAGGCCGAATATGAAAAATATTTTTGTTTTGATTTCTAATGTTTGGCACCAATGCAGAATATTTTCAACCTGGGTTAAATCAATTTGCTTGTTGATGCTTTTAATAAGGTTTTTATTAGTCGTTTCAAGTCCAATATTTAAATAACAGCAGCCGGCTTCTTTCATAGTTTTTAAGAGACCAAAGTCAACAGTATCCGCTCTTATCTCACATTCCCACATCAGGTGATAAGGTTTGATCATTCTGCAAAAATCTATAACTTGTTTTCTGTCGGCAGTAAAAGTACTGTCAAATATCTTCAGCCCTTTTATTCCTTTACTATCGATCAACATTTTGATCTCTTTTTCAATGGAATCAATTGGCCTTGTTCTTACACCTCCGGGAAACATTTGTGAAGCTGAGCAAAATGTGCACTTCGCCGGGCATCCTCTTGAGGTAATGATCATTTCTGTTTTTACTTTAAAGAAATCTAATTCAAATGAATAATCATTCTTAAACAGATGCCTCGCCGGCTGCGGTAAAATAGAAAGGTCCTCAATGCGGTCCGGCTTGCTGCAAAAAATATTCTCATCTCTACGAAAACAGATTCCGGGGATTGCTCCTATTTTAACTTCTTTTTTTCTAATTAGTATATCACATAATTCAAGGAACGTAAACTCCCCTTCACCTTTTAATATATAATCTATAGATGAGACGTTTTTTAGAGTATCCTCGGCTGCAAAAGTTGCATGAACTCCGCCATAAATAACTGGGACACCAGGCAGAGCTTTTTTAACCATGCGGGCAATTTCAAAGCTGCCTTTTCTTGTGGGTGTGGTTCCACCTATTCCAACGACAGAAGGATTCAGTTCTTGCAGTTCTTTTATGAACTCACCTTTATAAAAATTAAAATCTATAATTCTTACTTTGTATTTTTCCCTCTCAAGCACTGCCGCAATACTTGCTAAGCCCAAAGGCATCATACTGGAATGCAACATCATCTTTTCAGAAGGATAAGCAAGAAGGACATCTATTTTTTTTGATAAATCCACTTTCATTAACCTCAAGTTTAGTAAAAGCATTATTGTAAAAACATTACAGTATCTGTAAAAAATAAATCTATATAATCATACTCTTTTTAAGACAAGTTTATACCGGTATAATCGTCTGGTAGGTCAGATACCCTATGAAGTTTAACAGGATCATACTCTTTCACCTTCTTATTATTTGTATACCATTCAATAATCTTTCCAAAACATTTTTTAGCAATAACCCTTCTACATTTTATAACTTTAACTCTGAAAAACCACTCCAAATGTAAATCATTGAGCTTGTTAAAGGGTGCCACGAGTTTGCTAAACAGATGCTCATCTTTATAAAATAATTCTAATTTGGGTTTTCTCAGAAATTGCCAGTACACGGCAAAACCAGACGATAATTGTGCGAATAAAGCAATATAGAGGTTTACTATTTCTATTTTAAAAAGAAAGTTGATTTATTCCCGACTAAAAATTATATTTTTATCCTTTCTTGCCGTATAGTAATAAAATTTTTTTCTTAAATCAACAAAAACAATAAGAATAACTTGGTAATACGATAATTTGATTCTTGTGTTTACAGGAAGGAATGTTTATACTTTCATTAGCTTTGTTTAGACTTTCTTGCCAAAAAATCCTTGGTTTACTCCGGGGCTTTTTCATTTTAACCTAAAGTCGCTATATTATGTTAGTTATCTTGTATTTTGGGGTGTATTTCGGGGACAAAATACTAAATTCATTGATCAAACATTGGTGTATTTCGGGGACACAATACTAAATTCACTGATCAATCATTGATTATCTTATGTATTTCGGGGACACAATACTAAATTCACTGATCAATCATTGATTATCTTATGGTATGGCAGGAATAGCACAAGTGGTATCGCCTGGTTATACGCATCAAGATAAACCAAATCCCAATGACCAAATCCCAATAATCTACCAGAGGTAGATCCCGCTGTAGCGGGACAAATGAAATTCATCGTAAAAAACGACACCAACCCCTGGATTCCCACTTACATGCGTGTTTCCCAACTGGTATTTTACTAAAAAACAAATATAATACTCTCATTATCCAACAGAGCGGATCCCGCACTGGCGGGACGTGGGAGTCTGATTCCTCTAAGTTGGATTTACT
>JBHPGK010000258.1:0-4166 GCA_042570605.1 Candidatus Zhuqueibacterota bacterium | reverse complement strand
TTACAATTAAATTCTTAACATTATTTTGAAAAAAATATCGTGAAATTCTTGTTTTCACACAGTCTGAGAGCGTTGGAACGATTAACTTAATACACTAAAATCCCAACTCCGATAAAAAGTCTAAAACAACTTTATTAAATTCTTCCGGCTTTTCCATATTCAGCATATGTGCAGCATCATTTATGACAACTTTTTTAGCCCCGGCAACATTTTTCTCCAGAATATCTACAATTTCAAGAATATCAGGCATATCGAGGTCTCCTACAACTGCAAGAGTCGGAGCTTTTATTTCATTCAATCTCCCAAGAGCAGGAGGCTCCATAAACTGTCCCCTGCTGGCATTAGTCCAGTCACTAAATGCAAATTCTGCCATCTGCCTGACTTTTTCACGCACACCGGGATCAACCTGGTCGGGCGTTCTTGACGGTCCGTCTGTCCATGATCTCTGAAAGTATTCGATTATTCCCGGTAAATCCCCGGCACGGCCGGCATTATTCATTTTTTCTCTGTTTTCAACAACTTTTTCACTATTAATATCATATCCATGCAGACCGGGAGCAGCCAGTATCAGCGCAGAAACCTCCTCCGGGTAGGAGATGGCAAAATCTATCGCAGTTCTACCGCCGAGCGATAATCCCATTATAACCGCTTTTTTTAAATTCAGAAACTTCATCAACTGATGCAGGTCCTCATAATAATAGAATGTATCTGCAACTGCTTTGGTATTCCCCTGATTTCTTGCATCATACCGGATCACGCGGTATTTTTCTGCAAACAATTCAAACTGGTCATCCCACATGCGCCTGTCTATAAGACCGCCGTGAAGCATAATAACGGGGTATCCTGAACCCATCTCTTCATAATAGAGCTTTACCTTTCCTATATCAGCATAACCGGTCTTTAATACCGGCTGCACTTTTGCATTTTCTACATAAACAAATATAAAAACCACAAATATCCAAAAGTAAATTCTGTTCATAATTATTCCTTAATTTTTATCAGGTTCTTTTTTTCATAACTGCCACCAGTTTTTCATTAATAAAATCCTTTAACTCTTTTTTCCTGGTCTCAATTAATCCATCCACTTTTCCTGAAGTTACATTCTTTTTATTTATGTCTACTATCTCAACCTCAGCCTCAGACTTATCCTTATCTTTCCACTGAATTTCCCATCTGCCGATTATCTCTCCGTTCAGCCAGATCGTCGGTCTTAACTGCCCGTAATCTGTTTTATACATCCCGACAGACAAAACCCTGGGAGATATTTCCTCAGAAAGAAACCAGTCTCTAATGTTATAAGCTTTGGGAAAATGGTCTTCATACGGCAGAAAATTAATAACCGTATTTCTATCAGAATATGTGAAATTTTCAAACCTGTTATAGTCTTCTTTTTCCATTATATATTCAGTATCATTTATGGAAAGTCTGATCAATTTATTTTCCAGCCTTTCCAGAAATTTTTTCGCAAAAGTTTTTGTAAGCGGCAGCCACCAGCAGATATCTTCGAGACAGACTGGTCCAAACTTGTTTATATACTGAAAAATCAGATCTTCAAGCGCAGTGTCACTATTTAAATTATCAAAATCAGCATCATGAATCCAACGGGTCATTAATTCATATATTATTACTTTATCGGTGATATACCTCTGGCTTGAACGGACTAATGTACCTCCCATATCAAGGATTCTCATAGCTATCATAAAATGCATATCGTCAGGTTTATTATCAAATTTCTTCTTTATCTCGCCGGCTGTTAACGGGCCGTTTTCAGTAATTAAGCTAATGATCTGCTGTTCTAATTTTTCCAGATCTGCACCCTGTTTCCGTCCAAAATTAATATTATCCGTCATCACCCTTTTAAGAAAGTGCCTCGACCCGCCAAGAATCATTTTCAGATTATCACGGTGAATAACAAATACAGTCCCCCGGAATGCCCTCATCCTGACAGCATTTCTGTTATTAATATCATCGAATAAATTCCCTGGATCAAAATCCCTGATTTATGCAGACATACAAATGATGATAAAAAAGTTAAGACATTACCACCTTAAAAAACAGAATCTGCTTCAAAAAGCTGAAACCGGCGAATATCCGGAAATCCTTAAAAACCATATCGGGCTGCATTCGACAGATTATATAACTCCTTATATATCATTATGGGCAAGGGTGCAGGATTTTGATCCAGGGAATTTATTCGATGATATTAATAACAGAAATGCTGTCAGGATGAGGGCATTCCGGGGGACTGTATTTGTTATTCACCGTGATAATCTGAAAATGATTCTTGGCGGGTCGAGGCACTTTCTTAAAAGGGTGATGACGGATAATATTAATTTTGGACGGAAACAGGGTGCAGATCTGGAAAAATTAGAACAGCAGATCATTAGCTTAATTACTGAAAACGGCCCGTTAACAGCCGGCGAGATAAAGAAGAAATTTGATAATAAACCTGACGATATGCATTTTATGATAGCTATGAGAATCCTTGATATGGGAGGTACATTAGTCCGTTCAAGCCAGAGGTATATCACCGATAAAGTAATAATATATGAATTAATGACCCGTTGGATTCATGATGCTGATTTTGATAATTTAAATAGTGACACTGCGCTTGAAGATCTGATTTTTCAGTATATAAACAAGTTTGGACCAGTCTGTCTCGAAGATATCTGCTGGTGGCTGCCGCTTACAAAAACTTTTGCGAAAAAATTTCTGGAAAGGCTGGAAAATAAATTGATCAGACTTTCCATAAATGATACTGAATATATAATGGAAAAAGAAGACTATAACAGGTTTGAAAATTTCACATATTCTGATAGAAATACGGTTATTAATTTTCTGCCGTATGAAGACCATTTTCCCAAAGCTTATAACATTAGAGACTGGTTTCTTTCTGAGGAAATATCTCCCAGGGTTTTGTCTGTCGGGATGTATAAAACAGATTACGGGCAGTTAAGACCGACGATCTGGCTGAACGGAGAGATAATCGGCAGATGGGAAATTCAGTGGAAAGATAAGGATAAGTCTGAGGCTGAGGTTGAGATAGTAGACATAAATAAAAAGAATGTAACTTCAGGAAAAGTGGATGGATTAATTGAGACCAGGAAAAAAGAGTTAAAGGATTTTATTAATGAAAAACTGGTGGCAGTTATGAAAAAAAGAACCTGATAAAAATTAAGGAATAATTATGAACAGAATTTACTTTTGGATATTTGTGGTTTTTATATTTGTTTATGTAGAAAATGCAAAAGTGCAGCCGGTATTAAAGACCGGTTATGCTGATATAGGAAAGGTAAAGCTCTATTATGAAGAGATGGGTTCAGGATACCCCGTTATTATGCTTCACGGCGGTCTTATAGACAGGCGCATGTGGGATGACCAGTTTGAATTGTTTGCAGAAAAATACCGCGTGATCCGGTATGATGCAAGAAATCAGGGGAATACCAAAGCAGTTGCAGATACATTCTATTATTATGAGGACCTGCATCAGTTGATGAAGTTTCTGAATTTAAAAAAAGCGGTTATAATGGGATTATCGCTCGGCGGTAGAACTGCGATAGATTTTGCCATCTCCTACCCGGAGGAGGTTTCTGCGCTGATACTGGCTGCTCCCGGTCTGCATGGATATGATATTAATAGTGAAAAAGTTGTTGAAAACAGAGAAAAAATGAATAATGCCGGCCGTGCCGGGGATTTACCGGGAATAATCGAATACTTTCAGAGATCATGGACAGACGGACCGTCAAGAACGCCCGACCAGGTTGATCCCGGTGTGCGTGAAAAAGTCAGGCAGATGGCAGAATTTGCATTTAGTGACTGGACTAATGCCAGCAGGGGACAGTTTATGGAGCCTCCTGCTCTTGGGAGATTGAATGAAATAAAAGCTCCGACTCTTGCAGTTGTAGGAGACCTCGATATGCCTGATATTCTTGAAATTGTAGATATTCTGGAGAAAAATGTTGCCGGGGCTAAAAAAGTTGTCATAAATGATGCTGCACATATGCTGAATATGGAAAAGCCGGAAGAATTTAATAAAGTTGTTTTAGACTTTTTATCGGAGTTGGGATTTTAGTGTATTAAGTTAATCGTTCCAACGCTCTCAGACTGTGTGAAAACAAGAATTTCACGATATTTTTTTCAAAATAATGTTAAGAATTTAATTGTAA
>JBHPGK010000257.1:0-4187 GCA_042570605.1 Candidatus Zhuqueibacterota bacterium | reverse complement strand
CTCTTTCAACCCAGCAAGCCGGTCAACTTTACCTGCAACCGCTGCATCAGTTAAAACCCTGGTTGTCTCCTGGAACGAAGCAGCTGATATGAAACTCTCTGTTGATAAAGCTGCCTGAGTAATCCCTAAAAGGACAGGTTGAAAAGTACCTGGTACCGCTTCTCTATATTGTGCTTCCTTTGAACTACTTCTTTTCAATCTTTCATTGACCCTGTTAACATTAAATTTATTAACAAGCTCTCTGGTTCTGAATTTTGAATCTGCAGGATCGGTAATAACAACTTTGTTCATTATATTTTCATTTTCCTCAAGAAAACTTGCTTTGTTAACAATGTCATCAGGAAGGAAATTTGTGTCTCCAGGATCTTCAACTTTAACTTTCTGGAGCATCTGTCTAACAATGATTTCAATATGCTTGTCATTGATCTTTACACCCTGCAGTCGATAAACCTCCTGAATTTCATTAACTAAATATTCAGCAACTTTTAATGACCCTTTTATTTTCAGAATATCGTGATGTACAATAGCTCCTTCAGTTATTCTGTCTCCAGCGAGAATATAATCGCCATCCTGAACAACAATATGTCTTCCATGAGGAATCATATAAGTCATTTTAACGCCTTCTCTACCGGTAACTATTATTTCACGAATACCGCCTTTTTTAAGAATACCAATTTTCACAACACCATCAATCTCAGTTATTACTGCAGGATCTTTGGGTCTTCGTGCTTCAAATAATTCCGCAACTCTCGGTAATCCACCGGTAATGTCCCGGGTTTTTGTGATCGCCCTCGGAATTTTAACCAACACATCACCCGCATCCACCTCATCTTTATCTTTCATCATCATAATTGAGCCCGTCGGGAGAATATAGGATGCAAGTTTTTCTTCCTTCTTGTCAACAATATTGATAATCGGATGAATGTTTCTGTTCCTGGACTCAATGATAACACTCTGTTTTCTTCCGCTCTGTTCATCGAGCTCTTCCCTGACAGTTATATCTTCCTTAATATCGACAAAATTTACTAATCCTTTTTTATCGGAAAGAATAACAAGTGAGTATGGATCCCATTGAAACAAAACATCCCTTTTATTTACTTTCTGGTCTTCTTTAACAAAAATCTGTGCCCCATAAGGTATGTTATAATTCGCAAGTGTTCTTTCGTCCTCATCTATTATTTCAATTCTTCCATGCCTGCCGAGAGCAATTAATACACCGCCTTCTCGTTCTACAGATTTTACATCATACAACTTAATTATACCATCAATAGAACTTTCAGCTTGAGATTGCGCAGCAAATCTTTGCGCAGTACCTCCAATATGGAACGTACGAAGCGTAAGCTGTGTGCCTGGTTCCCCAATGCTCTGAGCAGCAATGATCCCAACAGATTCACCTGTATCGACCAGTTTACTGGCTGCCAGGTTTCTTCCGTAGCATTTCGTACATACTCCCCTTTTCATTTCACAGGTCAACACAGATCTGATTGCAACTTTTTCGATTGAAGTTTTTGAAATTTCTATTGCTTTTTCTTCATTAATTTCCTCTCCTGCTTCTACTATGATTTCATCTGTAGCAGGATCAACAATATCGTCAACCGCAACTCTTCCAAGAATTCTTTCGGAAAGAGGTTCGATTACTTCTTCCCCCTCTTTCAACGCAGACATTTCAATACCCATTATTGTTCCACAATCATCACCCGAGATAATTACATCCTGTGATACGTCTACAAGTCTTCTGGTCAAATAACCCGCATCAGCTGTTTTCAAAGCAGTATCTGCCAAACCTTTTCTTGCACCGTGAGTGGAGATAAAATATTCAAGTACTGAAAGACCTTCCTTGAAATTCGCAGTAATCGGGGATTCGATAATTTCACCCGTCTGTCCTGTCAGGGTTTTTTGAGGTTTCTGCATCAGACCTCTCATCCCGGCAAGCTGTCTTATCTGCTCTCGACTTCCTCTTGCTCCGGAGTCTGCCATCATAAAAATAGGATTAAATCCCTGTCTGTCTTTTTCAAGTCTGGCAAAGAGAATATCCGACACATCATTTGTTACCTGAGTCCAGATATCTATAATTTTATTATATCTTTCACCTTCAGTGATAATCCCTCGAAGTCTTTTTTCGTTGATGTCATCTACTTCATCCTGTGCATCTTGAACAATACTCAGCTTTTCTTCAGGTATCAGCATATCATCCATTCCGATAGACAATCCACCCTTAGTTGCATAATAAAATCCGTACTCTTTAAGCTTATCAAGGAATTTCGCTGTCTCAAGAATTCCAAGTTTTCTATAACAGCTGGCAACTATTTCCTGGATCCTTTTCTTATTCATTAACCTGTTTTCAAATGGAATATCTTTAGGAAATATCTGGTAAAATATCACTCTTCCAACAGTGGTATCGACAATTTTACCATCTATTCTTACTTTTATTTTAGCATGCAGGTCAACTTTATCTAAATCGTAAGCCAATATAACTTCATTCATATCAGAAAACATTTTTCCTTCACCCTTGCAGCCATTTCTGCTCTTAGTGAGAAAATAGCATCCTAAAACAATATCCTGAGAAGGGACAGACACTGGATTTCCGTTAGAGGGTGACAGAATATTATGGCTTGCCAGAATCAAAAGCCTGGTTTCAGCCTGAGCTTCAAATGACAACGGTACATGTACTGCCATTTGGTCACCATCAAAGTCAGCATTGAATGCAGAACAAACAAGCGGGTGTATCTTTATCGCTTTACCTTCAACAAGTTTAGGCTGAAATGCCTGAATGCCAAGCCTGTGTAATGTTGGTGCTCTGTTTAATAAGACCGGGTGGTCATCAATTATATTTTCAAGAATATCCCAGACTTCCTTCCCCTTTTTATCAACAAGCTTTTTTGCACTTTTTACAGTTTTAACATAATTCTTTTCAACCAGTTTCCTGATAATAAACGGTTTAAATAATTCAACCGCCATATCTTTGGGCAAACCACATTCAAATAAATTCAGTTCAGGACCGACAACGATAACACTTCTTCCGGAATAATCAACCCTTTTTCCAAGAAGATTCTGTCTGAACCTGCCTTGTTTACCTTTAAGCATATCGCTTAAAGATTTTAGTGCTCTGTTACCATCGCTTCTTACTGCTGTTGTTCGTTTCCCGTTGTCAAAAAGTGAATCGACGGCTTCTTGAAGCATTCTTTTTTCATTTCTTAAGATTACTTCCGGAGCTTTAATTTCAATCAGTTTCTTTAAGCGATTATTTCTTATTATTACTCGCCTGTACAAATCATTAATATCGGAAGTGGCAAATCTTCCGCCTTCCAGAGGTACCAGAGGGCGCAATTCAGGTGGGATGACCGGAATAACATCAAGTACCATCCATTCGGGTTTATTTGAAAAAGTGGTGCTTTTGCCTTTGAATGCTTCAATTACTTTCAGACGTTTGAGAGCATCTTTTTTCCTTTGAGCCGATGCCTCAGTTTTAACCTGGGCTCTAAGTTCATCCCCTAACAGCTCAAGATTAACCTGTTTTAACAGTACTTTAATAGCAGTGCCGCCTATCATTGCGATAAACTTCTTAGCATCATCATTTTCCAGCTTTTCATTTTCATCACCATAATCGCTCATAATCCGAAAGTACTCATCTTCCGGAATCAACTGACCTAATTTCAAACCGGTTGTTCCGGGATTTATGACAACATAAGATTCATAATAAATTACTTTCTCCAAGTCCTTAACAGACATATCGAGAATATACCCTATCTTTGAGGGAGTAGATCTAAAGTACCAGATATGAACAACTGGTGTGGCAAGTGTAATATGTCCCATTCTCTCTCTACGCACACTTTTTAGTGTAACTTCTACACCGCATCTGTCACAAATAATGCCTTTATATCTGATTCTTTTATATTTTCCGCAGTGGCATTCCCAATCTTTTACCGGACCAAAAATTTTCTCGCAAAACAGACCGTCCTTTTCAGGTTTAAACGACCTGTAATTTATAGTTTCGGGTTTTAAAACCTCACCATAAGATTTAGCAAGAATTGAGTCCGGTGAGGCCAGACTTATAGAAATTCTTGAAATTTGACGAGGTGTTAAAGAAGATTGTTGAATATCTATAGACAATTTCTCCCCCTTTTTTGATTATTCAATTTTAATATCCAAACCTAAACCCTGAAGTTCTCTTACTAATACGTTAAATG
>JBHPGK010000256.1:0-4252 GCA_042570605.1 Candidatus Zhuqueibacterota bacterium | reverse complement strand
ATCTTAAGGCGGCAGGCGAGAAAAACTGGCAGAAAATGGACAGGCTGATAGCAAAAATTGAGATAGCCAGGGAGGAAGGATTGAAAGTGACTGCTGATATGTATACATATACGGCAGGCGCCACAGGGTTGAATGCAGCTATGCCGCCGTGGGTGCAGGAAGGCGGTCATGACAAGTGGGTGGAAAGGCTGAAAAATCCGGGACTAAGAAACATGGTTTTAAAAGAGATGGTCACCCCAACTGATAAATGGGAAAATCTTCTATTGGCGGCGGGATCTCCGGAGAACGTTCTTCTGGTAGGTTTCAAAAATGAAAACCTTAAACACCTTACCGGAAAATCACTTGCCGAAGTGGCAGAAATGCGGGGGGAATCGCCGGAAGTGACAGCCGTTAACCTCGTTATCGAGGATGACAGCCGGGTGGGTGCCGTTTATTTCCTGATGTCGGAGGAAAATGTAAAAAAACAGATCGCCCTTCCATGGGTAAGTTTTTGTTCCGATGCAGGTTCTCCAGCTGCAGAAGGTGTATTTCTTAAATCCAATCCGCATCCGCGGGCATACGGTTGTTTTGCACGGGTGCTGGGGAAATATGTCCGTGATGAAAAGGTGATTACTCTTGAAGAGGCAGTAAGAAAACTCACGTCACTTCCTGCTGAAAACCTGAAAGTAGACCGGCGCGGGCGGCTGAAGGAGGATTTCTTTGCAGATGTGGTGATTTTTGATGCCGGTAAGGTTCAGGATCATGCAACATTTCAGGATCCCCACAAATACGCTGAAGGAATGGTGCATGTTTTCGTTAATGGATCACAGGTATTAAAGAACGGAGCACACACGGGTGCAAAACCCGGCAGGGTTGTAAGAGGACCCGGGTGGAAAAAATGAAAACATCTCTGCCAGAGGCAGATCCGCCTATGGCGGAAAAATGAAAAATTAAAAAAGTCAGGAATTTCAGTGTGGGGGCGCGTGTCCTGTCCCGTTTAGCGGGGTCGGGAGTTCGGGAACCGCCCTTTATTTATTATTGTATTTACACCTGGAAAAATATTCTATCCTTTTAAATCAATACTGGAAAAATATTCCAAAAAAAACATCTCAAATTTCAACTTCAGGCTTGAAAATGCCGATTAATTATTGTGGCAGAGAATTTGCACTTATTGTTTATTAAAAAACACGGGAGGTTAATATGTGCAGACATGACGAACTGGTATTTTTAGGTTTTCAGAAAACATTGCACAAGGATAAACTTGCGCTTTATAACTGTCTTGATTGCGGTACTACTATTTCACTAAAGAAGAAAAGCAGATTTCGTACGCACAATCCTCCCAAAAGAATAAAACTTGCTTTTGAATAATCTCTGCCACTGCATTTAAATAAATAAGGGGAGTCCGAAAGGACTTCCCTTTTTTGTTTTTGGGGAAGATATCTCTGGCAAAGACGTAAAGGTTTTGTAAGGGCGAAGCATTTTAATTCTAAAAATCCGGTAAATTGAACATATTAATCTTTAAATGCTTCGCCCCTACCGGCAACTCTCAACTGATAACTGATACCTGTATTTTCCCCATCTTTCCCTTGATTTACATAAAACATTGTGACTATATTTAAAAAAAAGTTTTTTCAGGATAGGGGGTTAAAATGTACCGGAAAAATTTTCTTCTATATATAATATTGATAGTTTTAACAATGCATTTATCCGCTCAGATCAAGGTCGGAACATCAATAAGCCAGCTTGCCGACCTCGAACATCTCATATATCTGCAGGAAGGCAGATGCGAACAGGTATCAAGCTATGACCGCACCGGAGGCAACGACGATGGGTTCAACGGGACGTATTCTTACCTGCGAATTGAAAAGAACGGAGAGTACGTAATAATGGAATCAGACAAGCCGGGAGCGATCGTACAGATATGGTTTACCAACATTACCACTGCAGGGAGGATCAAATTTTATTTTGACGGCAGTAATGAACCTTCGGTCGATATGGACATTAAGGAATTTTTCAGCGGCGAAGTATATCCGTATGTAAATCCGCTTACCGGTGACGATGATGCCTCGAGCGGCGGTTTTGTCTGCTACCTGCCGATGCCGTACAGGAAATCCTGTAAGATCACCACAACCGGTATAGCGAGGTTTTACCATATCGATTACAGGATATTTGACAATGATGAAGGGATAAAGACATTTTCACTACCCTTATCAGATGCAGAGAAGACGGAGTTGGACAATGTACTGCAAAAGTGCAGGAATTGTGAAGTTGTTCTCGGTGATGTAAAGGAATTATCAGGCAATGTAAATATTAAGTCTGAGAAAAATTCTGTACTTTTCGGACTGGACGGCCCTAAGATAATCAAAAGAATTGAATTTAGAATACCGGGATCAAGTGAAACGGTCAACCTGAAAAGGCTTGTATTGAGAGCATATTGGGATGAAAGTGAAAATCCCGGCATTGAAGCCCCGTTTATAGATTTTTTCGGCACAGGTTATGGGAAAACCGATTTTAAATCCATGGTTTTGGGCATAGATGAAGGGAAATTCTATTGTAATTTTCCTATGCCGTTTATAAATAATGCCGCTTTCAAACTTGAAAACGGAAATGAGACGGACATTGAACTTGAATACAAGGTCTATTACATGGATGCTCCTGATCTGAAGGACGGGGAATTCGTCTATTTTCATGCGCAGTGGTACCAGACACGCACGGAGATCATGGAACCTTTTAAAATATTATATGCAAAAGGGAAAGGTCATTTTACCGGAGTGAATATGACAATGCAGGGTTTTAACAATATAGGTTTCCTGGAAGGAGATGAAAGGATTTACGTTGAAGGTGAAGCACTGCCGATCTGGGTAGGAACCGGCACGGAAGACTACTTTAACGGGGGCTGGTATTTTAACAGGGGGACTTTTGCGCTGCCTTATTTTGGTCTGAGCGTTAAAGAGCCCGGAAGGGGCAGGATATCTGTTTACAGGTATCATAATCTTGATGCGGTACCATTTAAATATAACATTTATGTCGGTATAGAACACGGCTCAAAGAACAACTACCCCGGTGCTTATTACTCATGTACGGCTTACTGGTACCAGACCCTGCCCTATGAAAAAAATGTGGAGTTCGTATCTGCAGTTGAGCTGACATATCCAAGGTCAACACTGCAGAGAACAGAAGACCTGGTAGATCTGAAAGATAAGGTCGATATGGAGAACTTTTCCGGGCAGAGAATATCTGCGGCTGCATGGGAAGAGCTGACAGAGGACTGGGAAGGGGCGGAAGAATCTGTACTGACTGCAAGGAGAAAAAACGATTATTTTAAGTTCAATTTTAATGTCGAATGGGGTGATGTTTACAGTTTAAGACTATATTACGGAAAAGGACCGGACAGGGGGATATTCAGTGTATATGTGGATGACGAAAAAGTCCTTTCAGATGTTAACAGCTACGCCGAAACATACTCAATTTTTAATGAATCTGAGAGTTTTGATGTACAGCTGACCGAAGGAAATCATACGGTCGCGTTTGTAGTTGAGGACAAAGACGATAATTCAAGCGGGCATAATATTGGAGTGGATTTTTTGAGAATAAATACCGGTGCAGATTTTATACAACAATGGCATATCATCGGACCTTTCCCGGCAGAAGAAGGGAAAAATTTCGAAACGGCATTTCCCCCTGAAACCGTAATTGACCTGAAAGCGGAATATCCCGGTAAAGGCGGCAAAACCGCCGCATGGCAGAAAGTTAAAACAAAAGACGATATTATCTGGTTCAATGAGATCTTTGAGGAAAAAGAGGACGGAATTGGGTATGGATACTGCAGGGTGAACTCACCTGATGACCGCGAGGTTTTGATATATACAGGCAGCGATGACGGGATAAAGATATTTTTAAATAATGAGCAGGTCTGGTCAAATCCTTCTTACCGCGGATTAAGAAAGGACCAGGACCGCGTTAAGGTAAAACTTAAAAAAGGATGGAATGACCTTCTTGTGAAAGTTGCCCAGGGGATGGGCGGCTGGGGGTACTGCATCAGGATCTCCAATTATGATGGGAAGATCAAATACAAAGCGGAATAAGAGAAACCACAGAGGCGCAGAGACACAGAGAAAAAGCGGAGGAAAAGATTGTCTCGCAGAGGCGCAGAGATCGCAAAGGAAAATAATGTAGGGGCGGGTTTGTAACCCGCCCTTTTAAATATAACCACTAAGGCACGAAGTTACTATGTTATAAAAGTATTTGAAAGAGAAATGAAAAGAGGCTACCT
>JBHPGK010000255.1:0-4269 GCA_042570605.1 Candidatus Zhuqueibacterota bacterium | reverse complement strand
CCGGTTTTTTACAGTTTTAATATTATAACTTTCCAGTTAATATTAATAGTGAGATTCTTCGCTGCGCTCAGAATGACGAAAAACTCGGATCATTAGCGTCATTCTGAACGTAACGCAGTGAAGTGAAGAATCTCATTTTTTAAATTAATATTATCATTTCCCATTTACCCATTTTTATATAGCAAGTTAAATCCAGCATATCTATTTTTTACAATATAGTTCTATTTTGATATTTAAAGCTAATATTACCTGTGTAGATCAACAGGTCCCTTTAAAAGGACAGCAAGTACCGTAACCTGTTCATCAAGAACTTGCTCCGGCACGTCGATATATACAATCCCCGGTACGGCACTCCAGTACTGTTTCATCTTAACCTCCCAGGAAAGTTTTGTACCGTTCCCAAGCACCCATATTCTGTTTATCTGATTTTTTAATCCTTTTATTACTACCGGGCCTTTAGGTTTATAATCAAGAAAAAGATAAAGAAGCTGTTTGTCTTTTGAAAGAACAGTAGGTCCATAAAAATGCCCGAAAGGTATTCCGGCAGTTGTCCCATAAACCGCATCGGAATGTTTTTTTGTCCAGCGTCCGAGCTCTTTTAGTATATTTACCTGCTCAGGGGGAATTGTTCCATCAGCTTCAGGCCCAATATCAAGCAAAAGATTCCCTCCCATACTGATACAATCCACAAAAATACGAATGATCTGATTTGGGGATTTGTAGTTTTTGTCATTATGCTGAAATCCCCAGGAATCGTTCATTGTCATGCACAGTTCCCAACATTCGCTTTCAGGTTTAACGACCGGCAGTCCCTGCTCAGGTGTCGCATAATCCCCATAACCGTTGATCCGGGAATTTACAATTGTATTCGGCAGCCACTGAAATATTTGTTCTCTCAATTCCCTTGCTTTCCAAACATCAGCAGAGTAATCCCAATCTCCGTCAAACCATAAAAGATCAGGTTTATATTTTTTCGAAATTTCTTCGATCTGTCCTCTTTGAAATTTCAGGAATCTTTCCCATCTGGCAGTATCATCTTTATACCTTTTTTCTTCACGTGTAAAATGAGGATAATCGGGATGTGACCAGTCAAGATGTGAAAAATACAGCCCAACTTTCAATCCGCTTTTCCTGAGAGCTTCACAGTATGGTTTAATCAGGTCCTTCCCCGCAGGAGTCTTTTTTACAACATTAAGGTCACTATACTTCGTATCCCATAACGCTACGCCGTCATGGTGTTTTGAAGTGAGAACTGCATACTTTGCACCGCTCTCCTTTATCAGTTCTGCCCATTCTTCCGGCCTGTATTTTGAAGCAGTGAATCCTTTAAGCTGCTTCATGTAATCTGTATAAGAAATATAGCCGTTAAAAAATGACCATGATTCATCAATCCCGTCCACTGCATATATACCCCAGTGAATAAATATCCCCAGTTTTGCCTCCTTGAACCACTGCATTCTCCTGGTTTTTTCTTCTGCTGTTTCCTGGGCTTTTAAAACAGCGGTAAAAACTATTAAAAATACTAAAATGGAGAATCTTACTTTTTTCATTTAAACTCCTCAGGTTTTATTTAATTCATCTCACTTTTCAATTTTAAAAGTCCAAGCATATTTGCAGGGAGGCTCTTTCTGAGCTGCATCAGGAACATAAATAAGGACACCCTCTCCGACCTTTTCCCATTTGACCTCTTTTTCAACACCCAGCATAGTAATTTTTCCGCCTTTTTCAGGACAATGTGAATAAAGCATTATTTTGGAGGGAGGATTTTTTTCTTCCTTATCCGCAAGATATAATGCATAAACAGTCCCGTCCTTTTTAGATGTAAAACAGATCTTGGTCTCCTTATAAGGAGCAACAGGGTTTGTTGAATATATTGCTTCGCCGTTAACCTTCATCCAGCTGCCGATCTCTTTAAGACGGTTATAAGCATCAGGAGCCCACTCACCGTTTGGATCAGGTCCTACGTTCAGCAGAAAATTACCACCCTTTGCAACAATATCTACCAAAAGATGGATCAACCGTCTTGCAGGTTTGTACCTGTCCCCTGGCACAAAAGACCAGGATGAAGCCATCGTCATACATGTCTCCCACGGATAATTCAGTGGTTTATCCGGGACATGCTGTTCAGGAGTCCTGTAATTTTCGTATTTTCCCGTGACGGTCCTGTCCACAATTATAAGACCAGGCTGGTGTTCACGTGCCATTTCTGCAATTTTCGGCATATCGATATCCTGGTCATATGGATCGACCACCCTTTTGCTTTCAATATTGTCTACAGTTTCTTTCGGACGGACCCATCCCCCGTCAAACCATAAGATATCAACTTTTCCGTACCCGGTCATCAGCTCCTCGATCTGTTTGTATGTAAAATCTTTAAACTTTTCCCATCTTTCAGGGTACTTTTTGGGATCATAATTTACATTCCTGTCGGGAGTGGCAAACCTGGGCCACCAGTAATATTCGCTGTTCCAGTCCGGCTTGGAAAAATATGCTCCCGTTCCGAATCCCTCCTTCCTGAAAGCTTCGAAAATTTCCTTAGTAACATTTGCCCTGGAGTTTGAATGGAACGGGCAGTCAGTATCTGTTATCTTATAATCCGTCTGTTTTGTATCGAACATGGAAAAACCGTCATGATGTTTAGTTGTAAAAACCACATATTTCATTCCGGCTTCTTTAGCAGCAGCAGCCCATTTTTCCGGATTAAATTTTACCGGATTAAACGTATTTTTAAGAGCAGTATACTGCCTTTTATACTCATCATAATCATCAATTTTTCGCCTGCACCACGGTTCATCTTCAGAGCATAATGACCAGGACTCAACTATCCCCCACTGGCTGTAGGTACCCCAGTGCATCATCAGTCCGAATTTTGAGTCCTGAAACCACTCAAGTTTCTTCAAAACAAGAGGATCGGTCTCTTTTTCATCTTCCTTCAGTTGTGCGTCTAAATCCGATACATGGATAAAACAAATAAAAAATACTAAAAAAAGCGTATATTTCAGCATTAATTCCTCCATTTTAAAGTTTCCTGAATATGTAAGGCCGTTCTTTAAAAATTCTTATTATCAATTCCCCGAACAGTGAATTTGCCCAGGCGAACCACTTCCTTGTAAATTTCTCCGAATTATCCTTATCAAAAGATTCATGCATAAATCCAGTTTCCGCATGAGAAGTCTTCAAAATATTTAAACAATTCTTAATTTCAGTATCATCCCCGCTTGTAAGTGCTCTCATAATAATTCCTAAGGGCCAAATATTATTTAAAAGCGTATGAGGACTGCCGATACCTTCACCTGCGTTTCCTTTAAAAAACCAGGGATTGATTTCACTTAAAATGTATTTTCGCGTGTTTATATAAAGTGGATCATTTAAATCGATACATCCAAGATAAGGCAGTGACAACAGGCTGGGAATACCGGCATCATCCATAAATAACTTATTTTCGAAACCGTCAATTTCATAAGGCAATATTTTTCCATAATCCTTATGTTCATATACTGCATATATGTCCAACGCCTCCTTAACCTCATCCGCCAGATTTCCACACTCATTTGCAAAAGTCTTGTCTCTTATTACTGTTTTAAAAATCTCAGAAAGCTGGTTTAAAGACACAACAGCAAAATAGTTGGAGGGAATTAAAAACGGAAAAACTGCAGCATCATCGGATGGACGGAAGATCGAGCATATCAATCCAACAGGTTTTACAGGATTCCCGTATCCGGCAAGAGGGACGGTATCAGACTGCCAGGCAGTAACTCTTTGAAAAGTGTATGGTCCCCTGTTCTCTTTTCGCTGCTGCTCCTTAAACGTGGTAACAACTAATTTCATCGCTCTCTGCCAGTTTTCATCAAAACAGGATATATCGCCTGTGGTCTTCCAGTAACCATAAGCCAGCCTGATAGTATAACATAGCGAATCGAGTTCCCATTTTCGTTCGTGAAGCTCAGGTTTCATATCTGTAAGGTCATTTTCCCATATGCTTTTAGCAGGACCATCATTAAAAGCATTAGCATAAGGATCTATCAGAATACATTTCGTATGGCGGTTAATAACACCTGCGATCATATTCTTTAAATTTTCATCTTCATTTATTAATGAAAGATAGGGCCAGACCTGAGCACAGGAATCCCGCAGCCACATTGCAGGGATATCACCTGTTATAACAAAAGTGTCAGGTTTACCATTTATAAAGCGATAATTAACGGTTGTATCCAGTGTATTCGGATAAGAATTCTCAAATAACCAGCCGAGTTCTTCATCAGCTATAAT
>JBHPGK010000254.1:0-4413 GCA_042570605.1 Candidatus Zhuqueibacterota bacterium | reverse complement strand
TATTATCCCCGGGAGAAAGCGGATAAAATAACGGTCCATCATTTGTTATGTCATTCAAGCGGTGTCCCTTTATTAACTAAAATTTATGAAAATTTTTATACGGATATATGGGTTAAGGAATATACTGATGAAGAATACATAAAACTGTTCTGTGATCATGAGCATGAATTTGAACCCGGGAGCAGATTCATGTATAACAGCGGCGGCTATTACATGCTTGCAGTAATAATTGAAGAAGTTACCGGAAAAAGATTTAATGAAGTGATCAGGGAAAAAATATTCGAACCGCTGAAGATGACCGGCACCGGCTGTATAGACGGAACTGCAATTGTTCCCAAAATGGCAGCCGGATATGAGTACTGGAATTTCCGCTTCACGAAAACAGGGTATTCAAGTCCGTCTTTTCATAAAGGGGCAGGTTCTGTATATTCTACCGTCGGGGACATGTATAAATGGTGGGAAGCGCTTCAGACAGAAAAACTGGTTTCACAAAAGTACCTTGATCTAATGTTAAAGGCGCATATGCTTCTTTACAGAGCAGGTTATGGATACGGCCTGGTGATCGGCAGAAGAGACCTTGGCGGAATCAGAAAAGATATGAATTTTATTGAACATAACGGATATTACCCCGGGTTTAATTGTGTATTTACATGGCTTCCGGAAAGCGACGATTTAATTATCACTATGACCAATTCTGCTTACAATGATTATACTCTTCTTAGAGACCAGATAATCAGAATTCTCAACGGATCTGACTATGAACTCCCCAGACCTTTATCACTTGCATTGAATGACTGCAGAAATTTTAGAGAAATTACAAATGTCATTAGCGGTTATAAAAATTCCGGGAAAAACTTTTCTGTTAGACGAGATGCGATAAATGGGCTTGGCTTTCAATTTATACTTGACGGTAAGAATGATATGGGACTGGAAGTTTTGAGATTTAATGCTGATGAATATCCGACCGAATCATATGTTTATGAAAGCCTTGGTGAAGCTTATCTTATGACAGGGAATAAAAAGCTTGCTGTAGAGAATTTTAATAAGACTCTCGAATTAAATCCGAAAAATAAATATGCGGTTAAAAAACTGAATGAGTTAAGGTAAACTATGAGATTCTTCACTACTTCCCCTGAAAATTCAGGAGAATTCGTTCAAAATGACGTCCGCTTTAGTCATTCTGAGCGTACAGACTGTGTGAAGACAATTGTTATTTGTGTCTTCTTCATCCCAGAGTGTCATTGCGAGGTAGCGAAGCGACAGCCTGTCCCGGTTTACCGGGAAAGCAATCTCACTGCTAAAATTATCGGAAATTAAAACTATGAAACAGGTATTAAAAAATTCATTTTTCATGTTAATTTTTTTAATCATAATCATTGCAGATTTTTGCTATGCGCAGGTACGATCCGAATCGCTCAGATCAGAAATATTAGGTGAAGACCGACCTCTTTACGTCCGCCTTCCCGATAAATATGAAAATGTAACTGATAGATATCCGGTTCTTATCGTGCTTGACGGTAACTTGCTGATGCATTCAGCTGTTAATTCCCCAACCTTTAACAGTATAATTCACAGTCTCGTTAGATCGGGTGAAATACCGGATCTGATAGTTATCGGCATATTAAATACAGACCGCCGGCGTGATTTCACACCCACCAAGATCAAAAGACACAGGTCCGGAGGAGGTGCGGATAAGTTTATAAAATTCTTAAAGGAGGAATTGATCCCATATGTGGAAAACACGTATCGTACAGGCGGTAAAAAAATACTTTTCGGTCATTCTCTGGGTGGTCTGCTGACAACATATACCTTTTTGACCGTACCTGAAACTTTCGATGCATATATTGCATCGAGTCCGTCATTTACCTGGGATGACAGGATTATTTTCAAGACCGCTGAAAATACATTTCAGAAGCCCTTTTTAATAAAAAAGACTTTTTTGTTCTATGTCGGATCAAATGATATGCAGGATTATCCTGAAGCTTCACAGCGCTTTGCAGAAATGCTTGAACAAAAGGCTCCCCAGAAATTAAAATGGGAATTTAAATTGTACGAAAATGAAGACCATATGACAATGCCGCCCATCAGTTTCAAAAATGGGCTTTCAAAAATCTTTTCAGAGTGGAAAGGAAAATAAAATTGCAGAAAGTAAGAATAAATTTGAAAATTATAATATTAATTTTTTTAATCGCTTTATTCGCAGGTATTGGGCAGACGCAACAGAAAGACGAAAATTCAGCTGGATTCCCTGTTCTGAAGGGAAAGTATCTTGGTCAAAAACCTCCGGGAGATACGCCGGAGCTTTTTGCACCCGGAATAATCTCTACATGCAACCAGCACAGCAGCGCAGTTTTTACACATGACGGCAAAGAAGTATATTTCTCGCAGATGTTTCCCCATCCGGCTAAGATCATGTTTATGAAAGAGATAAACGGCAGGTGGACTGAGCCGGAAGTTGCTCCGTTCTCCGGAAAGTACAATGACCTGACCCCCTTTATTTCAAGTGACGGAAACAAAATATATTTCACTTCAAACAGACCAATAAAAAAAGGTGCAAAACCCGGCTGGCCCTCTTCGGATTTCTGGGTTGTAACAAGGACAGAAGACGGCTGGTTGGAACCTGAATTTATAAGCATCAGGATTCCCGGGACAATACAGCAGGATGGAGCATCTGTAACAGATAACGGGACTTTCTATTTTTCAGGCAAGCCTGATAAGAGGACCGGACGGAAATCTGATATTTACAGATCTCTTTTTCAAGATGGGATATATTCCGAGCCTGAAAGGTTTTCTGATGAAGTTAACAGTGAATATGTGGATGGATTCTCTTTTATAGCACCTGACGAGAGTTATATTATTTTCTGTTCATTCAGACCGGGCGGTTACGGAATGAGCGATCTGTATATCAGTTTTTTTCGTTCCGACGGCACCTGGACAACACCGAAAAATATGGGCAGAAAAATTAATTCTGAAGCTAAAGATGCCTTCCCATATGTTACGCCCGACGGCAAATATTTTTTCTTTAACAGCAGCAGGGTTTCGGTTTTAAATGACAGGAAGATACCTGACGGACCCGGAAATATTTACTGGGTGGACGCCCGTATCATTGAAGAATTAAAAAAGGAAGTTTTAAAATATTAGGAGAAAAAAATCATGAAAAAATCAATTTTATCAATATTAATTTTAGTATCAGTTTGTTTCTTCGTTTTTTCTTTTACAAATAATTCAATTGACAAAAAAGGGGATAAAACAAAAAAATATAATTTGAAATACGATCTGAAAAAAGGCACAAAATTCACGGTTGTTTTTACGGATGAATTTGAAAGGTCAACGGTTTTACCGGATGGAGACAGGACAGGTAATACAATCGATGATACTTACGAAGGTGATTTTGAAGTGATTTCCTCAAAAAGCAGCGGATTATCTCTTGAACTTGAAATTAAGAGTGCTTCCCGTGGCAGCAGGAATCCCGGAGGAACTTTTAATTCTACTTTTGATGAGATCATCGGGAAAAAAGTCCGGTTTACTCTTTCCCCGGAAGGTGTACCTTCAAAACTTGACGTGTTTACCGAACTTCCACAACAGGACAAGGTTCTCGGGCGAACTGCTCCCGATGATTTTGTTCAAAGACTCGCTGCTCTGTTTCCGGTTTTACCTGAAGGCTCTGTTGATATCGGTGATTCATGGAATTATGAAATTGAAGAGAACAGACCCTCCTTTGGAGGACTGAATTCAAATATTAAATGTAAATATACTTATAAAATACTTGGGGAAGAAAAAAGAGATGGGTACGACTGCCTGAAGATAGAGATAAATTATGATCAGATTACAAAAGCGGAAGGGGAGAGAAGAGGAAGACCGTTCAAATATGAGATGGGTGGAAAAGGAAAGGAGATAATATATTTTGCTTATAAAGAGGGCGTTTTTGTTTATAAGATGGGTGAATATAATCCGGATGGCGGATTTAATGACAGCGCAATGAGTGACACAGCTAAATATGAAGTTAAAGTGAATATTCACTGAACAGAAATTTTTGAAAATAATGTTATTTAGAATACTCCTTTACAAAACATTATGCCTGATTGTATTGAATCCACTATATGCATTATTGTAGGGGCGGGTTATCCACCTGAGGTGGATCCCGCTGTTTGCAGGACAAGCCCGCCCTTTTTGTCTTCCGTGTTTGTTGCTCAACTCTCTATTTGAAAGCGTTAAGAGCCCGGAACTGTCATCCTGAACTTGTTTCAGGATCTCATCTTACATTTGGAAGATCCTGAAACAAGTTCAGGATGACACTTGCGTTTAAGTATTCTTACATGAATGAATTGGGAAACACGCACTTCCGTGGGTGTGGCTCAACTCATTTTTTATAAAAGCTGTATCAAAGATGTCATTGCGAGTCCCGAGTGCTCG
>JBHPGK010000253.1:0-4413 GCA_042570605.1 Candidatus Zhuqueibacterota bacterium | reverse complement strand
ATCCAGTGTCATGATGTACAAAAATTATTTTTTTATTTTTTAACCGGACAGTTATAATAATGAGTAAAAAAGAATGTCCTTCTTGTGCCGTAGAAATTGATACCGGTGAGACTGTTTGTCCAATCTGCAGGTATGAATTCCCGGCAGGAAGAAGATCATACGTTAAAATTACGGCTTTAATTCTGTTGATAATACTAATTTATCCGATAATGAAATTTCTCTACAAATTACTGATCAATTAAATCAGGAGTCAGTCATGAAAACTAAGATAATCCTGTTAATAATAACTTTTATCGCTTTTAATATGGCGTTTTCTCAAGGTATAGATCTGAAAGTGATAGAAAAGGATTTTCCAAAACCGTTGAGCCGGATGGTGGTTTCTGAGATCGATGAACTTGTTAAAAAGATAAGCAGTTCATTTGATGATAAAGAAATGCGTTTACTGGTTTACTCTTATCTTGCATTAGAAACTCCATACGTTTTCGGATGTCTCGGTGAGGGAATTAACGGAAAATTTGATAAAGATCCGCTAATTGATTTTGCAAGGTATGATTGTATGACATTCTGCGAGGAAATGCTTGCGCTGGCAATTTCTGATGATTTTGAGGAAACTTTTAACAATTTACAAAAAATCAGGTATAAAGAAGGTAAAATCAGCTTTAAAACGCGCAATCATTATACAATGGCAGACTGGCTTCCTGAAAACAAATGGCTGCTTAGAGATGCAACCATGGAAATAGGGGGAGGATATTGTAAAAGACTGACCAGGACAATTAACCGTCATAAGTTACTTGGCTCCAACGGGTGTTATGAATTTGACGGTGTACCGGGTGCTGCAGAATACACAATAGATTATATTCCAAAAGAAAAACTGGCAGCGGTCAAAGACAGACTGAGAGGAGGTGAAATATTTACGGTTATACAGAATATGGAAGGAATTTTTTCCGCTCACATGGGACTTGTAGCAGTAGATAAAGACCATAATATAATATTCCGGCATGCATCAAGCGCAAAAGGAGCAATGATAGCTGTTGATATGAATTATGAAGAATATTTAAACTCACTTTTGGAAAGAGACAGAATACTGGGAATGGTTTTTATGAAAATAAGAAAGTAAATTTACATCAATCTGAACCTGATTATGTAAGTATATATTTATAAAAATGATAGATTCCAATTTCGTTTGAAGATGTTAATCAACTTTAAAAAATAGTTTATTCGTAATAAAGAACAACGAGAAAAAGCAGATGTTTCCAACCAGATGGCAATTATTTATTAAAATTGGGATTTATAAAGATTTAATTTAATTTTTTTTATCTTAAGGAACCACCCATTTTTCCACTCGTATAATTATATAAACATTTCAGGAGCTGCATCATTATAAAAACCTATATAGGCAAAATTTGAATTCAGGAATTAGTAAAACTTTTATTTTCCTGTTGACCATTTTAACATTTCCGAAAACGCATGCACAAGGAATAAATCCCATTGAGATTATAAATAAAGCAATAGAAACCAGAAAGAATATATATTCCGACCTGAACAACTTTAAATTTGAAGCATACTCAAGGACTACTTCTTATAATGACAAAAATGAAGTTACAAGGCTGCGGGAATATTTTTTTAATGGCCAATGGCAGAGACCTGATAAATATTTTGAAGAAATAACAGCGCATAGAGCTTACGGTAACTCAGGTGTATATTTTCCGTTAGGTGCAGTTTTTGATTTTGCAGAAGACAGGATCGATCTTGGTTCAGTTTCTGTTCTTTTACCCTTTGCAGCTGGTGCTGAAAAAATCTATAATTACAAGTACGGATCTCAAATTATCATTGAAGACATCCTTGTTCATGAATTGATTATAAATCCTAAATCAGATGAAATCCCTGCGGTAAAGGGTAAAATCTGGATATCTGAAACTGACTTTGAAATTGTAAAAATTTTCCTTGAATTTAATAAAGCTTCGCTTCCTACGTTTATAGATGCTGCTAATATAAATATAAGAAAAGCCAGGTTTTACCAGAAATACTGGCTTCCTTTTGAACAGGAAATCCAGATAAATTATAGTATTATCGGGATAGTTAAAGGTCATGGACAAAAACTGACGAGATATTTAAATTACGAGCTAAATACCCGGATCGATAAAAAAATATTTATCAGTGAAAAAACAGGTTTTAAAGAAGGATTTTCCAAAAAAGACTCATTATTCTGGGTGGAAAACAATCCTGTCAGTCTGAATAAAGAAGAAAAAGCAGCTGTCGTTAAACTTCGAAAAGGGCGGATTTTTCCGGGAGGACTCACAATTTCAACCGACAGGAGTCTTTCTGAAAATCTTAATTTCATGTTAAAAAATCCTAAAACATTATACAAAACCGCAGCAGAAGAAGTTGTTGGTGATTTAAAAAAAGGTATCAGCAGTACTTCCATAAATGATTTTTTTCATTTTAACCGTGTAGAGGGACCATATCTTGGTATAGGATTAAAAACATCGGATGCATCCCTTAAATCATTCAAATGGTTTGGAAAATTTGGATATGGATTTTCAGATAAAAAAATCAAATACAGTATCGGTTTAAGGAAGTGGTTTTCTTTTTATCCGGATATTTCCGCAGGTATAGAATATTTTAACAAAATGGAGACTTTGAATAGCACAGGAAATATTTCAAAATTTTTTAATACAATGACTTCCCTGATAGGAAAATTCGATTATTCCGATTATTATTTAGCTAAAGGATTTAAACTTGATTTATCAATGAATCCCGGAAACAATCTGAACCTGAAGTTTATATATAAAAATCAAAAAGAGTCAACTGTGGAAACAAATACAAATATCGGATTGCTCAATGGATATAAGTACAGGATTAATCCTCAGGCAGTCGAGGGAAATTTAAAAAGTTTAGGATTGAATCTAATATTTAATAAAGCAAATTTTTTGTTTACCGAAGTGACAACTTTCGGCTTAGATTATGAATATTCGAACAAAAATCTGTTAAAATCGGATTTCAACTATTCGACAATAAGATTATATTGCCATAATACTATTAATTTATTTAATTCAAATGATCTTAATACATATTTAGAATATTCGAAAGGTTCCGGTGATGTCCCTTATCATAAATATTTCCCGATAAACGGTAAAGCACCAATTGCAAATCAGGGTTATTTAAAAGGTACAGAATACCGTGAATTTACAGGTAAGGATATTTTTGTGGGAAATTTTGAATACAATTTTAAAGGAAGCATAATAAGGAAATTACCTCTGCCCAATCGCATTAGAATAAGGTATGAACTTATCCCGTTTTTTTCATTTGGAAAAACAACAATTCCGGAAACTGAAAAAGCACAAGTCAAATTATTTACCGGTAGATATGATACAAAAGGAGTTTATAAAGAATACGGTTTTGGAATAGGTCATAAAAGTAAAATATTCAGGCTGAATTTCCTGTGGAGAAATGATAGTTTAGAAAAAAACACCTTCAAATTCGGAATATTTTTATTTACAAATTAAACATATAAATAACTTCAACATTTAATATATTTTATACTAAAACCTGGTGAAATTCTCAAACCTTTTACTTGATTTTTTATAAATAAATAAATACCTTAGATAGATAAATTATTCACAATTTCATTCAGAGAAGGATTGTATAATATGGAATTACCTGTTGGAAATATTGTTCCTGTTTTAATCGAAGAGGAGATGAAAGATTCCTACATTGATTATGCGATGTCTGTCATTGTAGCACGAGCTCTTCCGGATGTCAGGGACGGTCTTAAACCTGTGCACAGAAGAATACTGTTTGCTATGAATGAACTCGGCATTTCGTTTAATAGGGGCTTTAAAAAAAGTGCAAGGATAGTTGGTGAAGTATTAGGCAAATACCATCCGCACGGTGATACTGCTGTATATGATGCAATGGTACGAATGGTGCAGGATTTTTCACTGCGGTATCCTTTAATAGGCGGTCAGGGTAATTTCGGATCGGTTGATGGTGACTCTGCAGCAGCAATGAGGTATACTGAGGCAAGGATGACAAGGCTTGCCGAAGAAATGCTCAAAGATATCGATAAAAACACTGTGGATTTTACACCGAATTTTGACGAAACCCTGAAAGAACCTAAAGTACTTCCTGCAGGACTGCCTAACCTGCTGATAAATGGATCTTCAGGTATTGCTGTTGGGATGGCAACAAATATCCCGCCACATAACCTGGGAGAAATTGTCGATGGGCTGGTTGAACAAATTAATAATCCTGATATTACTATTCCTGAATTAATGGAATTTATTCCCGCACCTGATTTCCCTACAGGCGCGATCATATACGGGGCAGAAGGTTTAAAAGATGCATATAATACAGGAAGGGGAAAGTTAAAAATCCGCGCAAAGATAGGTCTTGAAACTTCCAATAACAGCG
>JBHPGK010000252.1:0-4414 GCA_042570605.1 Candidatus Zhuqueibacterota bacterium | reverse complement strand
AATATGAAAAAATTCTAAAGGCAAACAAAGCACTGGATTTTGATGACCTCTTAATTAAACCGATTGAACTATTTGAAAAAAAGCCAGAAGTATTATTGAAATATCAAAAAAGATTTCACCATATTCTTGTTGATGAATTTCAGGACACGAATAAAGCACAATATATTCTTTTAAAACTTTTAACAAACAGTCATAAAAATCTATATGTTGTTGGAGACGATGATCAGTCCATTTATGGTTGGAGAGGTGCTGAAGTTTCCAATATTCTTGATTTTCAAAAAGATTTCCGGAATACTCAGGTTTTCAGGCTCGAACAAAACTACAGGTCAACACAAAATATTCTAAATACGGCTTATTCGGTCATTAAAAATAACACCGGCAGGATGGATAAAAGGTTATGGACGGATAATAATTCAGGAAATAAGGTGAAAATCCTTGAACCAAGTACGGATAATGAAGAAGCATTAATGGTTACCTCTGCAATACACCATGAAGTCTTAAAAAACAAGCTCGAATGGGAAGATTTTGCCGTATTGTACAGAACAAACAGCCAGTCCCGAACTCTCGAAAAAAGTTTTATTGAAAAGGGAATTCCCTACAGTATTGTAGGTGGAACAAGATTTTATGAGAGAAAAGAGATAAAGGACATTATTGCATACCTCCATTTAATTGTGAATGGTGATGATGATATCAGTTTTCTTAGGGTAATTAATTTCCCTGCCCGCGGTATCGGCAAAGTTACTATTGATCATTTAAAAGGATACGCAAACAAGAGAAAGGTCTCTCTGTTCAATTCACTGAAAAATATTGACTCTTATGAAAGAATTGGAGGTAAAGGGAAAAAAAGCCTTGAAAACTTTTATAAACTTATTAGAAAATATCGAGATCTAATTAAACAGCTCAGTATCACAGAACATATAAGAAGCCTGATTGATGAGTTGAAAATAAAAGTTATCTTAAAAGAAGAAGGCACCGAACAGTCTCTGAACAGGCTTGATAACATTCAGGAATTAATTAATGCTGTTTCTGAATATGCAAAAAAAGTGGAGAAACCAACTCTTGAAGGATTTCTGCAGGAAATCGCCTTATACACTGACATCGATACCTGGAATGATAAAACAAAGACAGTATCTCTAATGACCTTACACTGTTCGAAAGGCCTGGAATTTCCTGTCGTATTTATAACCGGTGTTGAAGAAGGACTTTTCCCTTTAATACGTGAAAATTTTGAGTATGGAGTAAAAGATATTGAAGAGGAAAGGAGACTTTTTTATGTAGGAGCGACTAGAGCCCGGAAAGAGCTTTATATTTCCTATGCTCAAAGCAGATTTAAATACGGTGACGTTTTATACTGTACTCCTTCACGGTTTATTGAAGAACTGGATAAGGACCTGGTCGAATATTTTAACGGCAGAGAAGCGGCAGTCCCATTAAAATCAAATCAGTACAAGTCTGCACCAGGTGGAAAACCATATAAAGTACCGGCTATAAAAAAATCAGCGGATTCAACGACTAAAAAAAATGATACGGATAATATAAATATTGGAAAAAGAGTTAAACATCCAAGCTTCGGAAGAGGTATCATCATTACAAGAACCGGAGATGGTGATGATATGAAAGTAATGGTTGAATTCGAAGATGGAACAATAAGAAAACTTATGGTAAAATACGCAAAACTTTCATTAGATAACTAATACTTTTTATATATTAAGATAGTAAATTGAAACATCAGGATATTCCAAAAAAATTAATTTTTCTATCTGTCTTCTTAGCTCTTCTGTTTACATATTCAAATACTTTACCGCAAATAGTACAGCTTCGACCTGTATCAGATAGCGAACGAAGAAACATCTATGAAATTGATGATTTTATAAACTATTCTGAAATGAGGTTCATTCGAAGTGTCTCAAAGGGAAACAGATATACCTACTTTGGGACGTCTAACGGAATAGTAAGAATTAACAATTTTACGAAAGAATTTGAATTCCCGTTTACTTACTGCAGCGGACTTTACAGTGACAACATTTATTCAACGATCTATGATCCCAGTACAAATATTTTATGGGCTTTATCGGATAAAGCGGTCAGCACTTTTTCCGAAGGTAACCGTTGGTGGGATAATGCACGATTATCAAGAGATATTTATTCAGATAATGCCGGGAACGGGATATTCGGTCTTGGAAAAAATTATATTTGGATCAAATCAAATAGCAAATTTCTTAAAAGCAGTAAATTCAGCCCGAATTTCATGGTATCGTCTTCAAATGAAGTCAATTCTGATGATGTAAAATGGAAAAACCTCGTATCACGTCCTAATAAAACTTTTCCTTTTTTCAGACCGACCTTCGATTTCACTTACTTTCAGGAGGGACGTATTCAGGATACCTACTTAAGGTCCTTTCAATTTACCGACTTTGTTGAAGATCCCATGAATAACCTGCTATGGATAGGCACTGAGGGTGCTGGCATTGCAGTTGGAGACCTGATGATGCAAAACCTTTCAATCCGCTCTGTTGGACCTGCCGGTTCTTCTGTAACCGGTTTATACAGGGATGGCAGTACATTCTGGATGGGCGGATACAACAATACTCCCTACAGCGGCATTACAAAGTGGAATGTTTCGGAAGATAAATGGGAATATTTTGAAACATTAAAAAACATTGAGATCAGAAGCAGTAATGTCAATTACATAAATGGGAACGATAAATACATTTTCTTTGCAACGGATGACGGGCTGATCGTTTATGAGAAATCAAATAAAAGGTGGCGAAATATCACAACATATAATAATTTACCCATAAATCAGGTAACGCATATAGAAATTTTCAATAATGAGATATGGATATCTACAGATATTGGACTGGCATTAATGACTCTTCCCGGCTTTATTATAAAGGAGATCGATGTTGAACCAATTGAAGACTTTCATATTTACTCAACTTCAGCAGACAGTATGTTTGTATGGTGTGCCACCGAGCTCGGAATATACAGGCTTGACAGAAAAATGAATAAATGGTTCTACATCGAGGGGGCATCCGGGATCCTTCAAAGGGGAAATAAGGCTATTAGTAAAAATGGGGATGAAATCTGGTTCGTTTCCGACAATGGTATCCAGATGTATAACAGTAAACTCGATGAATGGACTTCTTACCCCGATAAAATGTATTTTCAAAATATAGATTTTAATTATATATTTGCTTCTGAAGATATTATATGGTTTGCTACTAACCAGGGTCTGATTAAATACCACAGAAAAGATGATTTCTGGAAAATATATACAACCGGAGACGGTCTGCCTTCCAATAATATAAACCATATATTGCCGGATGAAGATTATCTCTGGCTTGCTACAAATGGAGGGCTTGTCAGATTTTACTGGAATAATCCAAAACACAGAAACCTGTATTGATCTATGATAAAATCGCTATTTACTATCGCTGCAGTATTAATGCTGTTATTAGTCTGCAACATAATAATATATTTCAATAAAGACTATACCTCATTTTTTAATAATAATAAAGGTAATATTTCTGAGGTAAATGAAAAGGTCTATGAAAAAAACGACAAAGCAGTAAAATACAGCATCCTTCTAAAAAGCGATAAACATTATGAAATAGACGGATATTTAAGAGTCCCTGAAAAAAAGAAAAAAACATACCCTGCATTGATCCTGCTTGGAGGAATTCAAACAGGAAAAAAGATTATTGACCTTGTAGGAGACGTTGCTTATGCAGACAGCGTAATATTTATTTCAATGGATTATCCTTACAAAGGAAAGAAGAAATTTAAAGGTTTGGAAATATTCGGGTCGATAAATAAGATAAGGAGTGCTATTTTCAATTCAGTCTCAGGTATTCTGCTTACACTTGATTATCTACATAGCCGGGACGATATAGATAAAGATAAAATTTTTGTTGCAGGAATCAGTTTTGGAGGTTTCAGTGCAACTGTAGCTGCCGGCATTGATGATAGAATAAAAGCTGCTAATATTGTATACTGTGGAGGGGATATAAAGGACCTATTGATACAAAACATGATAATTAATAAAGATATTAACAATAAAACTTTAATTAAGATTGTGGGAAACTTCAGTTATCTTTTAATCAGACCGGCTGAACCTCTTTTTTATATTGACAAAATATCCCCGCAGCCGATTTTAATGATCAACGGAAAGGATGATGAAAGAGTACCTTATTCTTCTGCCGTGAAATTATACGACAAAGCAAAGGAGCCCAAAGATATTATCTGGTTTGATACTGAACACATACATCCATCAAAAAGTGTAATTGAGAAACTGGCAATTTTATAATTCTGGTCTGAGTTGTTCAGGATTTCTCCAACAATCCTTGTACCGCCATAAAAATTATCTATTTGCATATTAAGTTTTTGATAATAAAAATCATGACCGGCTGCA
>JBHPGK010000251.1:0-4571 GCA_042570605.1 Candidatus Zhuqueibacterota bacterium | reverse complement strand
TACGATAATTGTAGTTAAAGTTGAAGATGAAATTGCTGCTCCAACTTCAGAAGTTCCCTTATCTACAGCATCAATTAATGCAGCACCTTTTTCCCTGTGCCTGAAGATATTTTCGATAACAATAATTGCATTGTCGACCAGCATACCTGCACCCAGAGCAAGTCCCCCAAGGGTCATAAGGTTCAAGCTTAAATCGAAATAATACATTAAATTAAACGTCGCAATTATTGAAACAGGTATGGCAAGACTGATAATTATTGTCGTATAAAAATTTCTTAGAAAAATAAAAATGATAATAACAGCAAGCAAAATACCTATTAACAGTGAATTCCGTAAATTACTTATGGATAGGTTTATGAATTCCGACTGTTCGTTGACTATTTCGATGTTTGAGTCAGGGAGATCTGATTTTATTTTTTCAAGTTCCTCTTTGATCAAACTGCTCACTTTAACTGTATTTGAACCGGATTCCTTATATATATTAATTCCAATACAGTCTTTTCGATTATACCGTGAGTAGTTCTTCGCTTCAGCGTTACGATAATAAACCTTTGCAAGATCTCTCAAATATATTGGTGTTCTTTCTGTTTCTCCCTGCAAATTGATTTTAGTTTTAATGGTGATGATAAGGTTTTTTACATCTTCAATATCCTGAAACTTTCCAAGTCCTTTAACTATATAAACATTTTCATTATCTTCAATTCTACCGCCCGATGCATCAATATTGGTACTGTTGATCTTTCCAATAACTTCGGCATCTGAAATCTGATATGCAGTTAATTTGTATTTATCCAGCTCAATATATATTTCTTTGCTCAATCCTCCGTAGATTTCACCTTTGGCAACTCCCTGAAGAGTAATAAGACGCTTTACTACAGCTTCTTCAACTTCTTTCCTTAACCTGTCACTATCTGTTGAAAAATCCGAATAATAAGCAAGGGTCATTATCGGAAGTGACTGAAAGTCTTCCTTGGTAACGATTACGCTTTGTACATCTCTTTGGCTGGAAATGGTACCGACTTTTTTCTGCACATCCAGGAGCGTAAAATCCATATCCGTATCCCAGAAAAACTCTAAATTCACTATAGCTTTACCGATCGTGGAAATTGATGAGATCCTTTTTAAATTATTTATTGTACTTACCTGTCTTTCAATATTTTCGGTGAACTTCTTTTCCACTTCTTCAGGAGATTTATCTGTTGTTAAGAGTTCAATTTTAATTTTAGGAGTAGAAATATCCGGGAAGAGATCAATACTGAGTCTATCGAGGGAAATAATTCCTAATAGAATAATACCGGCAAACAGCATTAATATTGAAACAGGGTATTTTACTGAAATACGTTGTATACTCATCTTGCAATTTTCACTTTAACTTTATTTTTAAGAGTTTCATAACCTCTGACGACTATCCTTGCACCTTCATCTATCCCGCTTATTATTTCAATCATTTCTTCGTCTTCCAATCCTGTTTCGATGTCATTCATAATTGCCTGTTGTTTATCAACAGTAAAAACAACATCTTTGTCATTCCTGTTAAGAATGAGATATTTAGGGATTTTAATTACATTATCCCTTCTTTGAGTAATAATATCAGCTCTAATGAACATACCGGGTTTTAATAAACTTTCAGAATTATCCATAATAATTTCAACTTCAACTGTCCTGGATTCCGGATCAAGAACCGGAAGAATATTATTTACGCTACCGTTAAAGATTTTATCTTCGAGAGAATAGTTTGTGACTTTAACTTTCTGACCGATTTTTACTTTTTCCAGATCATCAACAGAAAGCTTTAATTTTGAGATCAATTTGTCAAAATCCATAATTTTAACAATTTCTGTTCCAACAGTTACTTCTTTTGCGTTAGACCTGAAATCAATAAAGGTGATCATTCCTGAAATGGATGCAGAAATTTCTAATTTTTTTTCCTGTAACACCGCATTCTCATAATTTAATTTTGCATGCAATAGATTTTTCTTGACATTTTGAACTTCTTTCAATGTAGCGCCCCCTTTTTCGTATAAGCCTTCTGTCTGTTTCAGCTCTTCAACAAGAAAATCGTACTCCATTTTTTTTGCTTCCATCCTGTTGCTTAAAATAAATTCAGCATTGCTTAATTTAGCAATTATATCACCTTTTTGAACTCTGTCCCATTCCGAATATAATTTTCCAGTTCGAGTATTTTCAAGAATATTGAGAATTCCCGTTAATTCATTTTTTTGAAAGATCTCTTTTAAAGGTTCAAGAGTTCCGGTGCTGGTTACAAACGATTCTATCGTTCCTCTTTTTACCTCTTCAATTTGAACCGGAACGCTTAAATCAATAGAATAGGATTCATCTTCTCTTGCACAAAAAAATGAATTAACGGGAATTCTCAATATTCTTGAAAATACTCGAACTGGAAAATTATATTCGGAATGGGACAGAGTTCAAAAAGGTGATATAATTGCTAAATTAAGCAATGCTGAATTTATTTTAAGCAACAGGATGGAAGCAAAAAAAATGGAGTACGATTTTCTTGTTGAAGAGCTGAAACAGACAGAAGGCTTATACGAAAAAGGGGGCGCTACATTGAAAGAAGTTCAAAATGTCAAGAAAAATCTATTGCATGCAAAATTAAATTATGAGAATGCGGTGTTACAGGAAAAAAAATTAGAAATTTCTGCATCCATTTCAGGAATGATCACCTTTATTGATTTCAGGTCTAACGCAAAAGAAGTAACTGTTGGAACAGAAATTGTTAAAATTATGGATTTTGACAAATTGATCTCAAAATTAAAGCTTTCTGTTGATGATCTGGAAAAAGTAAAAATCGGTCAGAAAGTTAAAGTCACAAACTATTCTCTCGAAGATAAAATCTTTAACGGTAGCGTAAATAATATTCTTCCGGTTCTTGATCCGGAATCCAGGACAGTTGAAGTTGAAATTATTATGGATAATTCTGAAAGTTTATTAAAACCCGGTATGTTCATTAGAGCTGATATTATTACTCAAAGAAGGGATAATGTAATTAAAATCCCTAAATATCTCATTCTTAACAGGAATGACAAAGATGTTGTTTTTACTGTTGATAAACAACAGGCAATTATGAATGACATCGAAACAGGATTGGAAGACGAAGAAATGATTGAAATAATAAGCGGGATAGATGAAGGTGCAAGGATAGTCGTCAGAGGTTATGAAACTCTTAAAAATAAAGTTAAAGTGAAAATTGCAAGATGAGTATACAACGTATTTCAGTAAAATACCCTGTTTCAATATTAATGCTGTTTGCCGGTATTATTCTATTAGGAATTATTTCCCTCGATAGACTCAGTATTGATCTCTTCCCGGATATTTCTACTCCTAAAATTAAAATTGAACTCTTAACAACAGATAAATCTCCTGAAGAAGTGGAAAAGAAGTTCACCGAAAATATTGAAAGACAGGTAAGTACAATAAATAATTTAAAAAGGATCTCATCAATTTCCACGATCGGTAAAGCTATAGTGAATTTAGAGTTTTTCTGGGATACGGATATGGATTTTACGCTCCTGGATGTGCAGAAAAAAGTCGGTACCATTTCCAGCCAAAGAGATGTACAAAGCGTAATCGTTACCAAGGAAGACTTTCAGTCACTTCCGATAATGACCCTTGCTTATTATTCGGATTTTTCAACAGATAGTGACAGGTTAAGGAAAGAAGTTGAAGAAGCTGTAGTAAAGCGTCTTATTACTCTTCAGGGAGTTGCCAAAGGTGAAATCTACGGAGGATTGAGCAAAGAAATATATATTGAGCTGGATAAATACAAATTAACTGCATATCAGATTTCAGATGCCGAAGTTATTGGAAAGATCAACAGTACCAATATTGATGCATCGGGCGGTAGAATTGAAGATAATGAAAATGTTTATATAGTTAAAGGACTTGGAAAGTTTCAGGATATTGAAGATGTAAAAAACCTTATCATCACCATTAAAACTAAAATCAATTTGCAGGGAGAAACAGAAAGAACACCAATATATTTGAGAGATCTTGCAAAGGTTTATTATCGTAACGCTGAAGCGAAGAACTACTCACGGTATAATCGAAAAGACTGTATTGGAATTAATATATATAAGGAATCCGGTTCAAATACAGTTAAAGTGAGCAGTTTGATCAAAGAGGAACTTGAAAAAATAAAATCAGATCTCCCTGACTCAAACATCGAAATAGTCAACGAACAGTCGGAATTCATAAACCTATCCATAAGTAATTTACGGAATTCACTGTTAATAGGTATTTTGCTTGCTGTTATTATCATTTTTATTTTTCTAAGAAATTTTTATACGACAATAATTATCAGTCTTGCCATACCTGTTTCAATAATTGCGACGTTTAATTTAATGTATTATTTCGATTTAAGCTTGAACCTTATGACCCTTGGGGGACTTGCTCTGGGTGCAGGTATGCTGGTCGACAATGCAATTATTGTTATCGAAAATATCTTCAGGCACAGGGAAAAAGGTGCTGCATTAATTGATGCTGTAGATAAGGGAACTTCTGAAGTTGGAGCAGCAATTTCATCTTCAACTTTAACTACAATTATCGTA
>JBHPGK010000250.1:0-4632 GCA_042570605.1 Candidatus Zhuqueibacterota bacterium | reverse complement strand
ACATACTATTTTTGAGCAATGATCATTTTAGAATGATCAGATAAATCAACAAAATAAAAAGCAAATCAAATTTCCTGTTTTTGAAAATTTATAGATTTTTTAACACAGTTAAATTTAAGTGATTGACAAATAATAAATAATACATCGAAAATATCATATCAGGCAATTAACTGCTAATACTATTAAACGATTAAACATAAAGGAGAGATCAGGGTAAAAAAAAAGGCCCCGCATCCTTGCCAGACCTCTTAATAAATATAAATACTTTACGTATTTATCCAGTGGGGTATTTTATTAAAACTCCACTTTCTGAGTATCGGTTCCTCCTTGAACCTCATTTATCATTTTATCTGTTGATAAAATCCTGTAATTGTATCTGCTGATTTTTCCAAAATGACCTGAAATTTTCGTTCTTAATACAAGATTTACATTTAGAGAGGGATTATATCTTTCTCCAAGGATAAATGAGTTTAATACTTTTTCATGTTGAAAACCCGAATTATGAAAAAGGTCGTTCTGGTGTGATATAAAAGTCTGTAAGTTTGAATGCCGTATAAGATTTGACTTAATGACTGGCTCGTTCATTATCCCAGTCATATTCCCTCCATGGTATATTAAACAATCCCCTTTTCAGGAGAATTCCTTCTATACCTATAAATCGGCATCCAAAAAAAATACTTTAGATGTTTTTATTCTATTAAGACTTTCTCTCTTGAAACAGGTCCTTCAATAAACATTTTTACTATTACTCTCTTATCAACATCTATAAGATACTTATAGTTAAGTTTTTCATAAATATATTTTTCATCCTGTTTCATAATGGGAATGTTTATTTCCGCTTCCACCTTAAAACATTTTTTATTATTAAATATTTCGATATCTTTTATAGAATAATCCTTTTCTGCTTCGGCAAAACTTTTAATTCCCACCGCTGCAAATCCGCTTTTTGGAGCAGAAGAAGGTACTTTATAAAATTCTTTTGTTTGAAAAGATTTTTCGCCTCCAAGTTTTAACATCCAGGATTCATACAATGCCAGTATTTCAGTGTATTTTGAATTGAAATTTTGTATTTTAACATTTTCATCAAAAGTATCTTTTACAATTTCCCCATTTTTCCTGTCTACATAGATCTCGAAGTTGATCAGCTTTTCGTTTTGTTTATTATAGCAGTCAGAATTTATCACGTAAACATCCCTGTTAATAATTTTTGTAGTATCAACAATAGTATAAACCTCTTTTACGGCAAGATTTGACATAATTCGTTTACTTGCCTGTGTTCTGAAATACAATGGATTAAATTTATATTCAATTTCATATTCGAACCTGTCCCCCAGTGAGAAGTTCGGTGAAGCTAAGGGCTTATAGATCTCCCCAAGGCCAGCGAGCTCTTTTGAACCTCCACATCCGAAAATTAATAGTACAAAAGCTATTAATAAACTAAGAACAAGGTTTCTCATAGTATTTCCTTTAGATTTATTTCAATATAAGTACGTAATTTTTCAATTAAATGATGGCTATTTTATTCCAACCAAAGTTTTTTCTCTTGTGGCATCATATTCAATTGTCTGTTTTACCATTATTCTTTTCGATAGGTCAATATAATATTTGTATTTCATTTTATCATATTTTACTTCTCCTGCCTGCTGCCTTATCGGGAACTTGAGTTCTGCTTCGACCTCAAAACATTTTCTACCTTCAATATTTTCAATCCTTTTTACGTTATAGGTTTTTTCAGCATCTGCGAAAACAGGTTCAGACGGTTCGCCGGGTTGTCTTCTTACCGGGACCATCTGGCGATTTTTTATAGTAAACTTATAACCCGGGGATAATTTCAACATCCATGGATCGTAAAAACCCAATATTTCAGTATACCTCGGTCTAAATCCTTCAAGACTTGCATTATCCGCAAACGAGTTTTTTGCGATTTTACCATCACTTTTGTTAATATAGATCATATAGTCAAGAGTTTTGTTATCGTCCTTATCATAACATTCTACATCTACAACAAATACTTCCCTCTCATTAAAAGGTATAACTTTTGATACTTTAAAAATCTCCTTAACAACAGCAGTTTCCATTATCCGGTTTTTCATACTGCTCCTGAAATAAAGCGGATTAAAAGTATAGTTAATACTGTATATGAACTCATCTCCTACTGACAGCACAGGTGTATTTAAAACTACAATATCGGCATCTGATACTGTTAGTTCTTTAGATCCGCCGCAGTAAATAATAAATGCAACAAAAACAATAAAAATGGTTCTTAGATAAATTTTCATAATATGCTCTCCTTTATTAAAATGTTGAATTATTCTTTTGAGAATAATTTATTTTGAATAAAACATACTTCTGTATAAAGACGACACAATTACAAGATTGTATCAAATTTTTTTATAAATTCTCCTTTTAAAGTAACAAAATCCATCAACAAATTCACTGCAAGACATGAGTGGACCGGCAGTACAGCAATAATATCTCCAATTTGATACTTGTCAAAATTATCTTTGGAAATTTTTACTATCCCGTGTTCTTGTGAAACTGAGGAAACAAAATTTGATTTATTTATACCTCCCCATCCATTTTCTTTAAAATTTGTAACGTAGCCGAATATTTTTTCATCTTTATCGTTTAGAATAAAATCTTTTGATAAATGAACAGCCCCTCCATATATAACAATTTCCCCTCTTTTTTCAGATTTCGCAACGACTGGACAAGCAATTACTGCAGCAATTTCATTTTCAGTACATGATCCAATCTCCATCTGGGAAATATCATAAAAAACAAAATTCCCGGGTCTGATTTCATCCATACCTTCAAAATCGTCAATGACACTGCAGCAAGGTGTATCTCCAAAAGAGATTTCAGCCCTGCAATTACATTCGGAAATCAGAAAATCCCGAATTTTCTTTAATTTCTCAAATGAATCAAAATAGATTACTTTTATCTCTTCCTTTGATTTAGCTTTATATGAATGTCCCGCATGCGTCAGGATTCCTTTAAATAACATATTTTTAGAATTTTCAATTTGTTTAACCAGTTTTTTAAGAGATTGGAAATCGTCCCATATTACACCTGTCCTTTTGTATCCAGTATCTACTTTTATCCAGATTTCCGAACTGAACTGGAGATTGTTTTCCAAAAATCGAATTACAAATTCCGATTCAACTAAAAGATTCAGTTTTATTTTTTTTCCCAGTTTATTAATTTTAATTATTTCGCGGATATTAACCGGAAATGCAATCGTAATATCATTCCAGCTCCCGGAAAAATATTCTGCCATCCCCAATGAGGATACCGTTATTTCATTCACGCCGGCATCTTTAAACCACTGCCCTATTTTAATATTCTGATGGGTTTTAAAATGCGGTCTGAACCTCGCTCCGGTTTTTCGGACTTTATCAGCCATTATTCTAATATTATTTTTGGCTCTGTCCTCATCAAGTACTATAGCAGGTTTTTCTATTAGGTGTTTAAACATAAAATTGCTGTGATTTATTCATCCGAATTGATTAATTTTTGTAAAAGATTAATAAAACCATCAATATCATCTTTAGTGGTATCGAATGAGGGCATGAGTCTGGCTTCAGGCGGTCCGCTCATATCTCTAACATGGAAATTATATTCTTTTTGAAGTAAAGGAATATACTTGTCAGGCAGAATAGTATAAACTGCATTTGATTCAACAGGCTGGGTTATTTTAACCTGAGGGATACTTTTCAGCTTTGTTTCCAGATATTTAGCCATTGTATTGGAATGTGATGCATTATTATTCCATAGATCATTAGATAAAATTGCGGAAAATTGAGCAGCAATAAATCTCATTTTTGAAGAAAGCTGCATGCCCTGCTTCCTAATAAATCCTAAGTCAGAGGAGAGACCTTTATCAAAGAGAATAACAGCTTCGCCAAACATCATTCCGTTTTTTGTTCCGCCAAATGAAAGCACATCAACTCCAGCATCACATGTAACCTCTCTTAAAGAAACTCCAAGTGATACTGCAGCATTAGAGATTCTTGCTCCATCCATATGGAGAATCAGATTGTTATCTTTTGCGAAACGTGAAATTTCTTTAATTTCTTTTACTTTATATACTGTGCCATATTCTGTTGCCTGAGTAATGGATATTACTTTTGGTTGTGACCTGTGTACATCTTTCACACCATCAATGAACTGTTCTATCTGATCAACTGTTATTTTACCATTATTTGTAGGTATTGTAAGCAATTTACATCCACTGAATCTTTCCGGCGCACCGCATTCATCAAGATTAAGATGTGCAGTCTTAGCACAGATTATTGCATTGAACGGGTTTGTAACTGCGGTTATTCCAAGTACATTTGCTGCAGTACCATTAAAAACAAAATAAACATCAATGTTTTCACCAAAATGTTCTTTAAATTTACTAACAGCAGCTTCAGAATACTCATCTTCCCCGTAAGCTACAGCGTGGTCTTTATTTGCCTCGAGTATTGCCTTAATTATCTCCGGATGAACTCCGGCATGATTATCACTTCCAAATCCTCTTTTCATACTATAATCCAATCTTAAAAGTTATACTAGAATTGTTTAAGGCAAATATGTAAAGAAAATTCATTATTTCCAAATAAAAAAATTAATCATAAGTCACAATGC
>JBHPGK010000249.1:0-4638 GCA_042570605.1 Candidatus Zhuqueibacterota bacterium | reverse complement strand
TTCTCTTTCTTGTTCGCTGAACATATGCTTTGATCCCTGCCTCTTCTGCATCCTCAATCATTCTTTTTGCAGCATTTTGATGAGCAATGATCTCAGCCTCAGTAAAAACCTGATTCCCATTAATGTGGTCATCATCATGATGTGTATTGATCACATATTTAAAATCAGAACGACCAAATTCTTTTTCAATTATCAATCTGTACTTTGCAGATAAAGATGGAGACATTCCGCTGTCAATAATAACAATCCCCTTTTCAGTATTTACAGCAGCGACCATATCCATTTGCATTTCACCATATCCAACGATCAATATACGGTCTGTCAGCCAATAGCTGTTAATTAATTTATCCTCTTCAGTCTGTGCAAACGCAGGCAAACAGGAAATCAACATTGCTCCAACAATCAAAATGACACTTAGCAACAAAATATTCTTTTTCATGATTTATCTTCTAGTATTTCAAATTTTGTTTTATAGAAGTTTTCATAACGATCACCCCTTCCTGTCTGTAGGCTTTCCCCTGGGTATCAGCAATAAAATAGAAATAATCATCCACAATGACTCCGGTTGTGGGTTTATATAGGTAAGGGCTGTTTCTCTCAAAAATTTCGCAGCTTTCTATATGAGTGGCATCTTCGTTTAAAGAGAAGCTATCAATGGTGTTTAAAACATCCTGAACAGCATAGAGATGATTGTTTGAAAAATATAAACCATCAACCCCAAAGGGATTGAATCCCGGTTCATGGGACATCAATGAAAAAGATTTGGTTTGAATATCTATTTTATAGATTCCTATAAAGTAATCTGACACATAGATCACTCGGCCATCATCAGAAAGGGTAATACCATTTAATCCTGCAAAGGAGTTGCTTTTCAAAAACAATTCCAGTTTATCTGAGAATTGAGGAATGGTATAAATTGAGCAGCCTCCACTGATATAGATATCTCCATTAGGATGGATGACCAAATCGTTAAAGTTATGATTTATTCCATCCGGTGGAAAGAAATATTTTCTAATCAACTTCCCGGATGAAAGATTATATTTTAAGACCTCATTCCTCTCTTCTGCAAATGAAGCTGCCCATAGTATTCGCCGGATTGGATCAACATGGATCCCCATTATTCTATTTAATCCCTCCTGCCCTTCATTAATAAAATCAGTACATTTCCCGATAGGGTCAACTTTTATTATTTTGTGATTGTTCAGGCTTCCCAGATAAAACATCTTTTCAACCGGATCATAGGCAATCCCTTCAGGATTCAGTTCTTTATCACTGATGGTAAAAGCGATCTGACTTTTATGAACCGGTTTCTCAGATTCTTTCATAATTTCTATTATTTCTTTAAACGCCTCTTTGTCTCGAAGTGCAATAAATGCGGTATCATTCAATTGATGAATTTCATGAAATAGCATTTTTGTACTGTAACCAAGTTTAGTTGCTTTTTTTAACTGTTTAAAAGCTAAATCATTGTTCCCTAATTGTTCATTCAGTCTTGCAGAGAGATAATAATGTACAGGATGGTTTGGAACGGCTTTAAGTGCTTCATTGCAAAACTTGAGTGAAGCCTTACATTCTGCAGCAGAATTGGCTTCATAGGCTTTTTTTCGATTTTCTCTGTAATTCTCGTCAATCTGCCCAAATGCAGGCATACTGAAAATTAAAATAATTCCAATGATCAGGAAAACACATTGTAACAAAATCCTCTTTTTCATAATATTTCCCTTATTTTAAGTGATCCGGCTTTAACTCTTCGATAATCTTTGCGTCGACCCAGTAAATGTGTTGGAAACTATTAGCCGGCACACTCATTAATCGCTGCACTTGTTTTAATGTTAGAGGCCCTTTCGGGATTTCCGGGTTTATCCTGTTGCTGATAAAAAACAGGTATTTACCATCAAATGAGACAAAGGCGCGCTTATCCCGATACACGGTATTAATTTCTTGCCCCATATTTTGTGGTTCCATCCATTTACCGTTTTGGTCACGAAAACTGATATATAAATCTTCCTCTCCGGAACCGTTCTTAGATTTAGGATAATCAAATATTATATAACTTTCATCTGGGGCAATGTACGGGTGGTGCGCGCCGCCGGCTTCATTAACTACATTACTCAATTTTTCCGGAATTGAATACAGCCCGTTTTCATTTCTACTCATATAAATAAACGTATTTTCTCCGTCCGGAGACATACCGAAATATAGATTACCATTTCCGGCTATCGATATAAATAATCCTTTGTTCTGGAATCCGCCTGTAAGTTCAATCTCTTTTGGTTCTCTCCACGCGCCATTCTGTCTTTCAACATACAACTTACGAGGAGCCCCGGTTTTAATTTCATTAAAATATAATCTTTTTCCATCAGGGCTGAAAAACGGATAATACTTCTCAAGATCAGGATTAAACGAGAACTCTTCAGGTTCCGTCCAGCATCCGTTTTCCATGTGCGAATACATCATAAAGCTTTTCTTGAATAAGCCGGTTGGCTCAACAATCCATTGCGCCGCCGGGCTGCTAAAATTGTAACAAAACTCCTTTCCATCCGGCGAAAAAGTTATTTTAAATTCACCTCGCCCTGCTGACAGCAAACCTGGAACAAAAATTTCAGGAGTCATACCCGGCGGTTTCTGGCCCAGATAGGGGCCGGTCAATTTGGAAAACTTCGATTCGTTTTCCGGATTAGTTTTTTTATTCTGATTGCAGGAAATCAACATTGCTCCAACAATCAAAATGACACTTAGTAACAAAATATTCTTTTTCATCTTATCTCCTTTAGTCTTTCAAATCTGTTTATTTCAAGGGGGCTTTCATAACAATAACTTCCTTTTGATTTTCTCCTGAAAAAAAATAGAAATAATCATCAACAATAACCCCGCATGAAGGATCTCGTAAATCGGGCGTATTCTTCTCAAAAAACTCGCAGCTCTCTATATGGTCAGCATCCTCGTTCAGCGAAAACCGGTTAACCTGTGTCAATAACTCATTCTGGATCGAATACAGTTTATTATTTTTAAAATATAGACCATCAATTCCGTATGTGTGAAAATCCTTTTCATGTGTCAGGAAGGTACCGGATTTAGTTTCTATGTTTATCTTGTATATCCCTAAATTTGAAGATGCGAAGATCGCCCGGCTGTCATCAGATACGGTGATCCCGTTGAAGCCATGTGTTACGGTATTTACAAATATTTCAAGCTTATCAGAAGCTTTGGGAATCACCCATATTATACCGGTATCAGTGATGTAAACATCACCATTAGGGAGAATGACCAGATCATTGAAAAAATGACGTGATCCATCAGACGGTGATTTATATTTTTTGATCAGTTTCCCTGATGACAGATCATATTTAAATATCGTACCATTTGCATAATTTTCGTCATTTGAACATGCCCAAAGGGTACGGCGGACCGGGTCTATGTGAATGCCATTTATTTTTCCTAATCCGTCTTGCCCGGCTTCTTTGGTAAAACTAATACTATTTCCCAAATGATCAACTTTGACTATAACATGGTCACTTCCGAGAAAGAACTTTTTTTCGACCGGATCATAGGCAATGTCTTCATAATAAGCCGACTTACCTAATTTCGTTTTGTTTACAGTAAAAGCGATCTGACTTTTATGGACCGGCTGGTCAGAAATATTCATGATCTTTATGATTTCCTGAAAAGCTTCCTCTTTTCGCAGAGTACCGAACGCTGGATCGTTCATTGGATGAATTTTCAGCCACCGGATATCAGATGTATATCCAAGTTTTGCGGCTTTCTTCAAATGCTTTAAAGCAATATCACGATTTCCTAATTGTTCATTTAAACGGGCTGAAAGGTAATTAATTACCGGGTGATCAGGAACGACCTTAAGCATTTCATTGCAATATTTGAGAGAAGATTGACACTCCGCAGTAGTATTGGCTTCAAAAGCTTTTTTTGCATTTTCGCTGTAATTCCTGTCAATCTGCCCAGATGAAGGCAAACTGAAGATCAAAATAGTGCCAATGAAAATAACACGAAGCTGCCTGATATTTTTTTTCATTATTTTTCCTCTGTTTTAAATTAAAATTTCTTATACACCTGTTACGTTTAATATAGTAATAATGTTCGAAAACAAATCGGATCAGACTGTAATATCTTGAATTTCTAATCATTTGACTGTTTTCTTTAACTTTATTGGTATTTGTCGGGGATTAGTAATGTGTGTTATTTATAGGTGAAGAAAAACATGATGACCTAAAACAGCCTGTCCCCCGGGTACTCGGGAGAGCCTTATCCGCGCGAGGCGGTTTCGCCCCGTTTTCACTAATTTACTTTAACACATTATTTTAAAATAAGTTACGCATTGCTGCCGCTTTTCACTTTTCTTATAAAACACCTGTGCCATCCGCATGGTTTTGAACCGATTGTGGCACAAATTGCTAAGATATGCACTATTTACTTGTACTTAAGAGCATCACCGGACAGGCAGAATGACGCTTACGATCCGGGCTAAATCGTCATTCTGATCCCAAAGCTTCGGGAGAAGAGTCTCAATATTAAAATGAACCGGACAGTTATGAAAAAATATCACAACTGTCCGGTTAAAAAATAAAAATATATTTTATGTACATCATAAAACTGGATTCCAGCCTTCGCTGGAATGACACA
>JBHPGK010000248.1:0-4693 GCA_042570605.1 Candidatus Zhuqueibacterota bacterium | reverse complement strand
GGGGATCTTTAAAAATTCTTTGATTATTTTATATCTTTTTGACATCCTGATCATAACTTTCTTAATCCTGTCTGCCTCTCTCTTCGATCTGTATAAACTTCTCATTAAACTCATTATTATAAATCTGCTCGACGAACTCTCTATATTATCTAAAAATTCCTTATAGTGCTTTTTGCTATATACTTTACTCGTATCTGCCAATATACCATTCTCCCTGTACTTGGCTTTGATCTGGTTCTTCTTTCTCGTGCAGTCTTTTACATGAGAATGATATTGTATTACTAATCTCTTTAATTCCAATATATCACTATCTGTATGATATACCCTCTGTATAGAATTATTTAAATACAACTTCACCAGGTTCTTCGAATCAATGCTGTCATTCTTCTGCTCACTCTTGTTTATCAAATAATTTACACGCGGCTCAGATACTATTACATCATCAAAATAAGGTAAAAATATCGTGTATAACCACTGCGCCATTGTACTTTCTTCAAATATTATTATCTTCGGATTCTTAAATCCCCTTACGTACTCTGTCAAATCCTCTTCCGTTGTATCAATTCTCTTGCATTCTACCAATCTTTTGTTTTTATTATATACAGCAAACTCACAGTGTTTACTGTGTGCATCTAAACCTATTATAAAGTTCATTTGCGGGCCTCCTTTCTTGAGTAGGTTATTATATTAATATAATAACTTGAATAGGATGCCCGCATTCTTATTTTATCAATGACATCTCTGATACAGCTTTTATAAAAAATGATTTGAGCCACACGCACTTTCATGGGAATGACAAACACGTTTTCGAGCGTTTGGTATAACTCCAAAAGTTTATTCTCTGCCCTAAAGGACGGAGTAAGTCATTCTTCAACCGACATGCAAATAAAATATCACTAACTCCGTTCATTAGGGCAGAGAACTGGGGGTGACCCTTCATTCCCTTATCTTCTTTACTCTATGTCCTTTTCTCTCAGTTCCTTCTGATTACTGAAAACTGAAAACTGATCACTGAAAACTGGCAACTGATAACTGACAACTAACAACTGACAATTCTTTTTGAAACATATGTACGGAATTCCCGTAAATTAACATAGATATATACGGAATTTCCGGAATAATTAATATAAGCAGGAGAAGTTATGGATTATTTAACTCTATCTGAATCGATATTATTGCTCGCTATATGGAGACTGAAGGATGGTGCCTACGGAGTTACTATAAGAAAGTATATTGAAGAAATGACAGGGAAACTCTATTCTTATGGTACTCTCTACAGTTTTCTCGATCAACTTGCAAGAAAGCGATATGTAGCAAAATCTATCGGTGATCCTACACCTCAAAGAGGGGGCAGGAGCAAGATTTATTATAAGCTGTCAAATGAAGGAATAAGAGCATTGCAGTCTGCCCGGGAACTTCAGAAAACGATCTGGGAAGACACAGAAGATCTTGTTATACAATAAGGCTGATATTAATGAAGATAGAACCCAAAAAATTTTCTCGGACTACCGAATGGATTCTCAATAAGCTGTCTAATCCTTTTGAGGAATTTTCCCTTAAAGGGGATATGGAGGAAGAATATAATGAAATCGCAATTAGATATGGTAAAAGGTATGCTTTATACTGGTTCTGGAAACAGATACTAATTTCAATTACCCCAAAAATATTAAATTCAATAATATGGAGTATAATTATGTTAAGAAATTATATTAAAGTCGCATTTAGAAATATTTTCAGGCAGAAAGGTTATTCGTTAATAAATATTACAGGTCTCGCTGTCGGAATTGCGAGCTGTATTTTGATTTTGCTGTGGGTTCAGGATGAGCTCAGTTATGACCGGTATCATGAAAATGCCGATTTCCTGTACAGGGTTGTAGAAGAGCAGCATTATTCCGGCGGCAAGGTTTTTCCCGTTGCAGTGACACCTGCTCCTCTGGCGCCCGCTTTAAAAGAAGAGTTTCCGGAAATAATAAATTCAATGAGATATTCCAGGGCACCGAATTTACTGGTGCGGTATAACGATAGAATTTTTTATGAACCGCGTGTCGGAATGGCTGACCCGGCAATATTTGAAATGTTTTCGTTCGAATTTATAAAAGGTGATCCCAAAACAGCTTTAAACAGCCTGTATTCAGTAGTAATAACTGAGGATATGGTTGAGAAATATTTCGGCAGCGAAGACCCTATAGGCAAATCATTTAAAATAGAAAACAGGTATGACCTGCTTGTAACAGGGGTAATAAAAAATGTTCCGGGAAATTCCCATTTAAGATATGATATGCTGGTCCCGTTCCTTATCCTTGAAGCGACCGGCAGGCGTATGGATAGGTGGGGAAATAATTCCTATTTTACTTATTGCCAACTGGCTGAAAATGCTAAAATGGAGGATGTTAACGAAAAGATCGGTGGATTAATTAAAAAAAATATGCCTCAGTCTGTGACAACTTTGTACCTGCAGCCTCTCACGAAAATACATCTGCATTCTGATTTTGCAGCTGATATAGGTGGACATGGAGAAATAAAATATGTTTACATTTTTTCACTTATAGCAGTATTTGTATTGGTAATTGCCTGTATTAATTTTATGAACCTGGCTACTGCCAGGTCAGGTAAACGTGCCAGGGAAGTCGGAATGAGAAAGGTCGCAGGTGCCACTAGATTCGATATTATAAAACAGTTCCTCGGGGAATCCATTACACTAACTTTAATATCATTGATAGTTGCTTTGGGAATTGTATTTTTGTTGCTCCCGTCTTTTAATACGCTCTCCGGTAAAGAAATATCGATGAATATTCTGGGAAGCTCAAACATTTTTGCCGGATTACTGGCAATAACTTTATTTACCGGTCTGATCGCGGGAAGTTATCCTGCTTTTTTCCTGTCCTCATTTCGACCTGTGAGAATAGTGAGAGGTGCTTTGAAGTCCGGAACAAAAAGTATTAACATGAGAAGAGTCCTTGTTGTACTGCAATTTTCGCTGTCGATCTTTCTTATTATTGGGACTGTAATTATTCATAACCAGCTTAATTTTATAAAGAATAAGGAGATCGGATTTGATAGAGAGCGTGTCGTTTATATGCGTTTTGCTTCACAATCGTCTAATTATTATGAAAATTTCAAAACAGAATTATCAAGAAACTCGAATATTATCGGTGTATCAGCTGCAAATCAGCTTCCGACATATATTATGAATTCTACTTCCGGGTATGGCTGGGAAGGGAAAAATCCTGATGATGTGATATTGATCCATAACACTGCTGTCAACTACGATTATTTTAAAACATTAAAGATGGAGTTTATTGAAGGGAGGGCTTTTTCAAAGGAATTTCCAACCGATGAGAACGAAGGATATATTGTTAACGAGGAAATGACAAAACTATTAGGGGAAGGTTCTGCTGTTGGAAAAATACTGCAAAGAGGCGACGGGCCTGGAAAAGTTATCGGAGTTGTAAAGAATTTTCATTTTAAATCCATGAGTACGCAAATTGAACCGATGGCAATCCATTTTCTAAAACCGGGAGATTTTGATTTAGCCCTGATTAGAATAGCCGGAACCGACATTTCTGAAAATCTTAAATTCATTGAGGAAACCTGGAATAAAGTAGCTCCAAATTATCCATTTGAATACTCATTTCTCGATGAGTCTTTCAACCGGTTATACAGGGGGGAACAGAGAATGGGTACCCTGTCAAACTTTTTTTCAATCTTAGCTATTTTAATAGCCTGTCTCGGATTATTCGGTCTTGCATCTTTTATGGCTGAGCAGAGAACAAGGGAGATCGGTATCAGGAAAGTATTAGGCGCATCAATATCAAATATTGTTCTTTTATTATCCAGGGAATTTATTTTACTTGTAGCTGTTTCAAATATTATTGCCTGGCCGGTCTCGTATTACTTCTTAAATAAATGGCTTCAAAATTATGTATATCATGCTGAACTTGGTGTAATGGTGTTTCTTGTTTCTGCTTTTACTGCAATTCTGATCGCACTTATTACCGTCAGTTTCCAGGCATTTAAAGCAGCCTCATCAGATCCTGTTAAAAGCATCAGGATAGAGTAGACATATCGTTAAGATAAATAATGATGGTTAATAAATATTGAGATTCTTCGCTTCCAGACTGTGTGAAAACACATGATTATATATAATATTAGAATTTTTACTGTCATTGCGAGGTAGCGAAGCGACGAAGCAATCTCACCGCTATAGTATTGTTATTATATCACTTATGAGATTGCTTCAGTCCTCCTGACGCATCAGGACTCCTTCAGAATGATACATTTGTACCTGTTTTTTTAGCGTTTTCACACAGTCTGTTCGCTCAGAATGACGGTTGTGTTCAGGTTGTCAGCGTCATTCTGCCTGCCCGCCTCAGGCGTGGAACGAAACGAAGTGAAGTGAAGAATCTCATTGTCCAATATATTTTTGTTCTAATCCTTTTTAACTTATTATAAAGAAATAAATTAAGTTCTAAACATTACTGTCCGGTAAAACTGGAAAGAAGTAATATTTAATATGTTGTTTTAACATAACTTATACCGGATTATTTTAAATATAGATTAAATTAAAAAAAACACAATCAAATTTTAAATAAGAAGAAGATCTGGATTCCAGCCTTCGCTGGAATGACGGTTCCTATATTATTGTTATTATTCATGTTGTGTCATTCCAGCGAAGGCTGGAATCCAGTGTCAT